>CAZZYR010000335.1:0-3312 GCA_964658235.1 uncultured Acetobacteraceae bacterium
GTCTGGTGCTCTATCCAATTGAGCTACGGGTGCGGTGGCGGCAGGGATTAACGCAGGCACACCTTGCCTGCAACCCCTGCATATCAGGTGGGCACCTTTTCGAGTTCGCGCAGAACCGCCTCGCCCATCACGCCGGTGCCGACGCGTGCGGCACCCGGCGCCATGATGTCCGCGGTGCGCAAACCGTTGCTGAGGACGCGGATGATGGCGGCCTCCAATTCACCGGCAACAACGGCCATGTCAAACGACGTCCGCAGCAGCAGCGCGAAACTCAGTATCTGGGCAAGCGGATTGGCAATGCCGCGGCCGGCGATGTCAGGCGCGCTGCCGTGGATCGGCTCATACAGGGCGTGGCGCTTGCCACCCGGCAGCACAGCGCCCAGCGTGGCCGATGGCAGCATGCCAAGACTGCCCGTCAGCATGGCGGCAAGATCGGAAAGCAAATCGCCAAACAGATTGGTGGTGACGATCACATCAAACTGCAGCGGCTGGCGAACCAGCTGCATGGCGCAGTTATCCGCCAGCACGTGAGTAAGTGCGATGTCCGGATATTCGGCCTGCTGCAGCGCGCTCATCGTCTGCCGCCACAGGAGTCCGCTTTCCATCACGTTGGATTTCTCTACGCTGGCAACACGCTTCTTGCGCTGGCGCGCGAGATCGAACGCCACCCGGCCCACGCGCTCGATTTCGAGCGTGGTGTAGACTTCCGTGTTGAAGCCGCGCTTGCTGCCGTCCGGCAGCGTTTCAACGCCGCGCGGCTCGCCGAAGTAAATCCCGCCGGTGCTCTCCCGCACGATCATCATGTCGAGCCCGCGAACGATCTCCGGCTTTAGCGTGCTGGCGCTGACTAGCGGATCATAGACGATGGCGGGGCGCAGATTGGCGAACAGACCCAATTCCCGACGCAGGCCGAGGATGGCGATCTCCGGACGGCCATCGAAGCCCAGATGGTCCCAGGCCGGGCCGCCGACGGCGCCGAACAGCACCGCGTCCGCTTCGCGCGCCAGTGCCAGAGTACTGTCCGCCAGCGGCGTGCCGCGCGCATCGATGGACGCGCCGCCGACCAGATCCTCCTCGATTTCGAAGGAGATGCCGCGGCGGCGGGCGAGCCAATCGATCACGCGGCGGACCTCGCCCATCACCTCGGGGCCGATCCCGTCACCGGGCAGCAGCAGCAGTTTCTTGTGCGTCGTCATGACCCCGTCTCCCGGACCCTACTCCACGGCGATCGACGGCATCCACGTCGCGCGCGCGGCCTCGAATGCCTCGATTGCCGGCCCGCGCTGCATCGTCTGTCCGATCTCATCGAGGCCTTCCAGCAGCATCTGCCGGCGTAACGGATCAACTGTAAAGGCGATTTCCTCGCCATTCGGGCGCACGACAACCTGTCGTTGCAAATCGATAGTGATTCGCGCGTTTAAGCCGAGTTTTGCGTCCTCCATCAGCAGATCGCAGACCGCGCGCGGCAGGGCGATGGGGAGGACCCCGTTCTTGAAGCAGTTGCCGTGGAAGATGTCCGCGAAATCCGGCGCGATCACACAGCGTATGCCGAAATCCAGCAGCGCCCAGGGGGCGTGCTCGCGCGACGATCCACAGCCGAAATTTTCATGCGCGATCAGGATTTCGGCCGCACGGTAGGCGGGCTGGTTCAGCACGAAATCCGGCCGCTCCGCGCCGTCCGCATCGTAGCGCAACGTGTCAAACAGATTTACGCCGAGGCCACTGCGCTTGATCGTCTTGAGAAAGCGGGCCGGGATGATCTTGTCCGTGTCCACGTTGGCCATCGGCAGGGGTGCAGCGATACCCGTCAGTGTTGTGAACGCGCGCATCAATGCTGCTCCCGTACGTCCGTCAGGCGTCCGGTGATGGCCGCCGCCGCCGCCATGGCCGGCGACACGAGATGGGTGCGGCCACCAGGCCCCTGGCGGCCTTCGAAATTGCGGTTGGACGTGCTGGCGCAGCGCTGACCTGGCGTGAGCTTGTCCGGATTCATGCCCAGGCACATGGAACAGCCAGGCTCACGCCACTCAAACCCGGCATCAAGCAGAACACGGTCCAATCCCTCCGCCTCCGCCGCCAGCTTCACCAGGCCGGAACCGGGCACCACCATGGCACGCACGCCGGCGGCCACGTGCCGGCCGCGAACAATGTCGGCCGCCGCGCGGATGTCCTCGATGCGGCCGTTGGTGCAACTGCCGATGAACACCATGTCGATCGGGATCTCCGCCAATCTCTGGCCCGGTGTCAGCGCCATGTAATCCAGCATCCGAACCATGTCCGCGCGCTTGGCGGGATCCGCGATCGTGGATGGATCAGGCACCATGCCGGTGATCGGCGCCACCGCTTCCGGGCTGGTGCCCCAACTCACCATCGGCGCGATTTCGGCTGCATCCATCATCACCACCTTGTCGTAGGCAGCGCCATCATCGGATGCGAGCGTGCGCCAATACGCCATCGCTTGATCGAACGCAGCACCAGCCGGCGCATACGGGCGGCCGCGCACATAGTCGAACGTGACATCGTCCGGCGCAATCATGCCGGCGCGCGCACCCGCCTCGATGGACATGTTGCAGACGGTCAGACGCCCCGCCATGTCCAAGGCGCGGACCGCCGCGCCGGCATATTCGATCACGTGGCCTGTGCCCCCCGCGGTGCCGATCCGGCCGATGATGGCCAGCACGAGATCCTTCGCGGTGACGCCCGCCGGCAACACGCCATCGACCTGCACCAACATGTTCTTCGCAGGACGCTGCAGCAACGTTTGCGTGGCAAGCACATGCTCCACCTCCGACGTGCCGATGCCGAACGCCAATGCACCCAACGCGCCATGCGTGGAGGTGTGCGAATCCCCGCACACAATTGTCATGCCCGGCAAGGAAATCCCCTGCTCAGGCCCCACGATATGCACAATCCCCTGGCGCGCATCCAGCAGCGGGAAATACGGCACGCCGAACTCCGCCACGTTGCGCTCCAACGTTTCGATCTGCAGCCGGCTCTCCGGCTCCGCAATGCCCCCACGCCGATCGGACGTCGGCACGTTATGATCGGTCACCGCAATGGTCGCATCCGGCCGCCGCACCCGCCGCCCCGCCACTCGCAAACCCTCGAACGCCTGCGGCGACGTCACCTCATGAACCAGATGCCGATCGATGTAGAGCACACACGTGCCATCCCCCAACCGCTCGACAACATGCGCGTCCCAAACCTTGTCGAAGAGCGTCCTAGGCATGCGTGGCTCCTGCGGGAGGATGAAAAGTAAGGCCAGGGGCTCTGCCCCTGGACCCCGCTGGGGCCTGAGGCCCCAGACCCCCA
>CAZZYR010000336.1:0-3300 GCA_964658235.1 uncultured Acetobacteraceae bacterium
TGTTGATCAGCAGCTTGCCGACATTCGCCGGTACCAGCGACGAGACCGTCTTGGGGTCGAGATAGATGAACCCGGCCAGGATTTCCCAATCCTGGGTAATATGCCCGGTCGCGCCGATTTCGATGCCGTCGACCCGCTGGTTGCCCGCCAGCACGACGATACCGGGCCTTTCCGGATCGTTGATCTGGGCATTGTTCACTTCGGTCCGGAACAGCGCCGCCGTCGTCAGGCCATCCTCCGGCAGCGGCAGCGCCGCCAGAACCAGGTCCGTGGCGCCGCCGCGCAACGAATCCAGCAGCGGCTCCGTCCGTCCCTCCGCGAGCCGCAGCCCCACCTCAGGATAGGCCGCTCGCGTCAGCCGCAACAGATAGGGAAGGTAATACGGCCCCAGCGTCTGAATGGCCGAAAGCTGCCACGTGCGCTGCATCGGCGCCGCGGTGCCGCGTGCCATCTCCACCAGGCCGTGCGCCTCCGCCAGCACGCGACCTGCCTGGTCCAGCAGAACCTGGCCCTGCTCCGTCACCTGCACGCCACGCCGGCCGCGCTCGAACAGCACCACGCCCAGCAACGTCTCCAGTTTACGGATTTGCTCGCTCAGCGCGGGCTGGCTCACTCCGCACTGGTCCGCGGCGCGGCCGAAATGGCGCGTGCGGGCGACGGCAAGCGCATAATCCAGGTCGCGCAAAGAAAGTCCGGACAAGGAAAGATTCAAGGAAAGGCCTTCTTTTTTGCAAAAAAGAAGCAAAAAACTTTTGTCAATTTGGACCCGACACAGGCGACATCACGCGGCCTTCAGGTCAGCGCAGCGTACGTTAAAACCCGCAGCTCCCGCCGCACCGGATACGTGCTGGACGGCGAGAGCTGCGTGAAGAAAACCACCGCCATATCCTCCGCCGGATCCACCCAGAACGCCGTGCTGGCCGCACCGCCCCAGGCGCACTCCCCAGGCGTGCCCACAATCTGCGCCCGCGCCGGATCCAGCATCACGGAAAACCCCAGCCCGAATCCGATTCCGGTGTAGGTGCTCTCGCTGAACCGCGCCTGGCCCATCGCCGCCATGTCGCCGTCCAGATGGTTGCTCATCATCAGCGCCAGCGTCTTGCGGCCAAGCAGCCGCACGCCGTCCAACTCGCCACGCCCCAGCAGGAAGCGGCAGAACCGCATGTAGTCCCCGGCCGTCCCCACCAGGCCGCCGCCGCCGGACGCCAGCCGCGGCCTGAGGAAGATACTTGTGGCGGGATCATCCGACAGCTTGGCGCGCCCGTCCTCGCCCGGCCCGTAATTGGCCGCGAACCGCACCTGCTGGTCCGGCCGCACGGCAAACCCGGTCTCCGTCATGCCCAGCGGCCGCAGCACACGCTCGGTCAGGAAATCCTCGAACGCGCACCCGGCATGCAGCGCCACCAGATGCCCCAGCACGTCCGTCCCAATGCTGTAATTCCACCGCGTCCCCGGCTGCGCCAGCAGCGGCATCGTGGCGGCCTTCTCCACCACCTCGCCCAGGCTCAGCGGCGACGTCTGAAAATCCACGCCCGCCGCCCGATACATCGCATCCACCGGCGTCGCCTGCATGAACCCATAGGTCAGCCCGGAGGTGTGCGTCAGCAGATCCCGATAGGTGATCGCCCGCTCCGCCGGAACCCGCGCCTCGCCCTCTCCCGCCCATACGCCCATCTCCGAAAAGCACGACAGCATCTTCGTGATCGGGTCGTCCAACTGGAAACGGCCTTCCTCGTACAGCATCATCAGCGCCACGGATGTCAGCGGCTTCGTCATGGAATAGATGCGCACCACCGTGTCCGGCGCCATCGCCACGCCGCGCTCCCGGTCCGCATGGCCGGCGCAGGCCTGGAACACCGTCTGTCCGTGCCGGTGCACCAGGACGGACATGCCGGCGAGGCGGCCGCTGTCCACCCAGCGCGCCATCCAGCCGTTGATCCGCGCCAGGCGGGCCGGGTCCAGCCCGGTTTGCGATGCCATCGTCATCGATCGAACATGCTGCCCGGCCGTCCGCCGGGCAACCCCGCTACAGGCGGCGCAACGCCCCGGCGCGCAAATCCGCCAACGTGGGATAGCCGTCCACCGCCATATACAAATCCGCCTCCGCCAGCAGGCAGCGCAGCACATGCACAATGCCCTCCGTGCCGCCCAGGCTCAGCCCGTAGGCATAGGGCCGCCCCACCCCAACCGCCGCCGCCCCCATCGCCAGCGCCTTCAAGGCGTCCACGCCGGTGCGCACCCCGGAATCGAACAGCACAGGCACGTGGCCGCAGGCAGCCACCACCCCTTCCAGGAAATCCAACGCGGGTATGCCGCCATTGGCCTGCCGGCCGCCATGGTTGGAACAATAGATGCCGTCCACCCCGCCATCGATCGCCCGCCGCGCGTCATCCGGATGGCAAATCCCCTTCACCAGCAACGGCAGCTTTGTGAGTGACCGCAACCACGGCAGATCGTCCCAGGTCAGCGGATTGCCGAAGATGCGCGCCCATTGCAGCGTCGCCGCCATCACATCCTCCTCCGGCGGTTTGGCCAGCAGCGCGCGGAACACCGGATCGCAAAAATAATTCTGCAGGCACAGCCCGCGCAGTTGCGGAAAATTCGCGGCGGCAAGGTCACGCGGCCGCCAGCCCGTCAGCCAGGTATCCAGCGTCACCACCAGCGCCTTGTAGCCCGCCGCCTCCGCGCGCTGCACCAGGCTCGCCGCCAGATCCCGGTTTGTCGGCGTGTACAGCTGGAAGAATCCCGGCGTCTCGCCAAACTGCCCGGCCACATCCTCCAGCGTGTCCACCATCAGCGTGGAGCCCACCATCGGCACGCCCGTGGCCGCCGCCGCCCGAGCGGTCGCCATGTCACCGTGCCCGTCCGGCGCGCACAGGCCGATTACCCCGATCGGGCTCATGAACAGCGGGCTCGGCAGCTTCATCCCGAACAGGTCGATGGACATGTCCCGCTTGGCCGCGCCCACGAACATGCGTGGCACCAGGCCCCATTTGGAGAACGCCGCGGCATTCGCGTCCTGCGTGCGCTCATTGCCGCAGCCACCGGCCACATAACTGAGCAGGCTGGCCGGCATGGCGGCGTGGGCGCGTGCCTCCAGTTCCTCGAAGCGGATTGGATACTTGGGTATCTGGCCGGCCAGGCCGCCGAAGTAGATTTCGTTTTGGTAGTCGCCGTAATGGGGCATTTAGAAGAAAGGCCTGCTTTTTTGAAAAAAAGAAGCAAAAAACTTTTGTCTATTAGGACCCGACCTTTGCAACATCGCGGCTCCCGTTGGACAAAAGTTTTTTGGTTCTTTTT
>CAZZYR010000337.1:0-3283 GCA_964658235.1 uncultured Acetobacteraceae bacterium
TCACCCAAGCCTCCACCTATGCGCCCTCCGGCGTTAGGCGGCCGCTGCCGCCGCTGGCGATTTCGGCGGCGCTGTCCAGGAAGCGTTCGAGCCGGGCGTTGCGTTTTTCGGGCGAGATGCGCACGGCGGCCAGGGCCACGCTGCCGGCCACGGCGGTGCCGGCCAGGTTTGCGGTGGGGGGAACCACGGGCTGGCCGAGCGGCGCCATGCTGTCGCCGCTCCAGAAGGCGGCCACGGCCGCCCAGGCTTCCGGCGTGCCGAATTCCGCGGCCTGCGCATGGGCGAAGGCCTGGCGGCGGGTTTCGTCCGCGGGTTTGAACACCCAGGCTTCGGCCAGTTCCAGCGCCTTCATATCCTCGGGCCCGACAGGGGCAGGTACCGCGCGGGCGCACATGCAGGCCCACCAGACGGCTTCCCTCTTGGGCAGCGCGAAGGCCACCAGGCGCGCGGCCTCGCCGGCCATGTCAGCCGCGCGCAAAGCGGCCACGGCTTCCGGCACGTCCGCCAGCCCGGCGACTTTCGTGCCTGCGGCAGGGGGCAGCCCAGCCAGGGCCAAGGCGTCCGCCAGGGCCATCTGGCGCAGCTTGGGCAAGGCCGCTTCCGTGCGCGTCGTGGTGCTCATGGGGTCACCTCAGTTCACCATCACGATGCCGCCCTTCATCATCAGCATGCCGTCGCCGTTGACCTGGGTCATCGGGCCTTTGACCTGGACCATCGCCTGGCCGTTCAGCTTGACCATGGTGCCGGTGATGGTGACTCCGGACGGGTCTATCTTGACGCTGTTGCTGCCGCATTTCAGCTCGATGGCCGTCATCGCCTCGATGCTGACCTGGCCGCTGCTGACCTTGATCGTGAAATCGCCGGCAGACACCGTGACGGCATCGCCGCCGCTGCTGATCTTGGTCTCGCGGCCGGATGTGATCTTGAAACTCTGCTTGGCGTCCACTTCAACGGATTGATTGTTGCCGACCTTGATCTTCTCGTCGTTCTTGACGGTGTGGGTGCGGTCATTATCGACCGTGTGTTTTTCATCGTTCTTGACCTGCGTGGTGAGGTCGTTGTCCACGGTGTATTTCTCGTCGTGCTTGATCTCCACCGTGCGGTCGTTGCCCACGGTCAGTTTCTGATCGTGCTCAACCTCCGTGGTCATGTCCTTTTCGGCATGCACGAACATCAGTTCGCTGCCCTTGGTGTCATCGACGGAGAATTCGGAGCAGTTGGCGGTGCCGCCCTCCTTGGTGGAGCGCGTGCGCCAGCCGCTTTTGTTCTGCTCGCCCGGGATGGCGAAGACCGGCATCTTCTGGCCGTTATACATGCCGCCCACCACCACCGGACGGTCCGGGTCGCCATCCATGAAGGAGACGGCCACTTCCGTGCCCACACGCGGGAGGTGCTGCCAGCCCCAGCTGTCGCCGGCCCAGGGCTGGATCACGCGCACCCAGATTCCCTTGTCCGCGACGGTGTCCGCGCGGTGGTCCCACAGGAGGCGGACTTTGACGCGATTGTATTTGTCGGCGTGGATCTCCTCGCCGGCATCGCCCAGCACCACGGCGCTGAAGATGCCGCCCATGGCGGGACGCGGCGTGGTCATCTTCTGGCGATACGGGACGGTGGCGGGGAACACGCTGAGCGTGTTGCTATAGGTGGCGGGCTCGGTGCCGCCCAGATAGGTCTCGTCGCTGCCGGAATGGACCACGCGGCGGACAACGTGCTCCATGTTGGCGGCTTCGGTGAACGGGTCCTTCAGCAGTTTGAAGCGGCTGCCCGCGGACAGCGTCTGAGTGCGGCCGGCGGACGCGATCAGGGCGGCTTCCAATTCGGCGGCCTCCACCATGGCCTTGGTCCGCGCGGTGGCTTCCGCGCCTACGATGGACAGCGCGGGCCACAGGGTGACGTCCCGGCCGGCCAGTCCGGCCGCCTTCAGCTTGGATGCGGTGGTCTCATCCACCGGCGTGGTGGATTTACTGAGATCGTAATCCAGCAGCCGGGCGCTGCCCCAGGCGGTTTGACGCGTTTTCTGCCAGGCGTTCAGGACATCGATGCCGCCGCCCTCGTGAATCACCGCCAGAGTGGGGCTGGGGCTGGAGGGGAAGGCAGTGTTGGCGTCCGCCACCACCAGCGTGTGCGTGCTGTCCGTGTGTTCAAAGAAGTAGAAGAATCCTGCTTGTTCCATCAGCCGGCTGATGAATTGCAGATCCGTTTCGTTGTATTGCGTGACGTAGTCCTGCTGCGATCCGGTGGTGACTTTCAGGCTGAGCGCCTGGCCTGCTTCGCCGCAAATCGTGGTCAGGATGTCCTTGATCATCACCTGCTGGAACACGCGGCAATCCGCGGTTTGGCCCATGAACCAGAGCTTTGGCACGATCTGCAGCGTGTAATGCCACCAGCCGCGTTGCGGCATGCCGCTGGCGGTGACCGCGCGGACTTGGCCGTTGAAGAGGCGTGGCGCGCCCACATTCGGCCGGATCGTCAACGTTGCTGGCTGGAACAGCAGCGCGTCCGGATCGATCACGCGTTGCCTGGAGACCGCCTCCACAGTCAGGTCGAATGGAGCGCTGATTGTCTCCACAGCGGAAAACGCGACCGGCGTCAACGCGTCAGTGCCCAGCGCCGTCTTCAGCGCCATCAGCCATTTCGGATCGCCTGCGTCAGCCATGCCCGCCCCGACCATTACCGACTGACCGACTTTGTTGCGGCGGCCGGTTTTTCTGGTGACGGGAGCGTAATAGCTTGCTGGTTACGACGCCAGTCCCTGAAAGTAGTCTTGGGGGCGCCGCCCCCCGCCCTGGGGTCCTACATTGAAACGCGCATCAAATGATGCTGTAAGTAGTGCGGTTGGGGGGATCGGGTCATGCGGACGACGGTGGCGCTGGATGATAAATTGCTGGCGCGCGCGCAGGCATTGTCCGGGCTTGAGGAAAGATCGGCGTTGTTGCGTGAGGCTCTGACGGCGTTGATCGAGCGGGAGAGTGCGCGCCGCCTTGCCCGCCTGGGCGGCACCGAGCCGGGCCTGGAGGATGCGCCGGGACGACGCCGCTCGGCGTGATCCTGGTGGATACATCCATCTGGGTGGACCATTTGCGGCAGGGCGACGCGGGGCTGTCCGGTCTGCTGGATCAGGACAAAGTATGCTGCCATCCGTTCATTCTGGGCGAACTCGCGCTGGGGAACTTGCGGCAGCGGGATATGCTACTGGGCCTGATGAGGAGCTTGCCGCAGGCCAGTGTTGCCGAGGATGCCGAGGTGCTGCGGTTCATCGACGATAATGGCTTGGCGGGGACCG
>CAZZYR010000338.1:0-3280 GCA_964658235.1 uncultured Acetobacteraceae bacterium
CGGCCCCTACCGCCCCGCCATCGAGCGCGCCCTCGTCCGCGCCGATCTCCCCACTGGCCGCTTCCACTTGCTTGGCGAAGTCGAGGAAATCGCCGCCACCGTCGGCGCCTACGACCTTCTTGTCCTGCCCTCCATCCTGGACGGCCGCCCCGTCATCGTTCTCGAAGCCCTTGCCTTGGGTGTCCCTGTCCTCGCCTCCGCTGTCGGCGCCCTGCCTGACCTTATCCAACACGGAGTCACCGGCTGGCTCGCCCCGCCCGGCGACGACGCCGCCTTCGCCGCCCACATCACCCAGGCCGCCGCCAACCCCGGTGCCCTTGCCGCCATGCGCCACGCCGCCCGCGCCTACGCCGAAGCCCATCTAGACCGCGCCGCCATGTTCGCCGCCTACCGCCACGGGCTGGAAGCCCTCCTCCCCCATGGCTGAGATCTCCGATTACCACCGCTGGATCGCCAGCCGCCTGGTGGACGCCGCCTGGTATGCCGCCACCTATCCGGACGTGGCCGAAGCCGACGCGCCCGACCATTTCCGCCACACTGGCGCCGCCGAAGGCCGCAATCCCAACACGCTCTTCCACACCGCCTGGTATCTGGCGCACGCCCCCGGCGCCGCGGAGTCCGGCCTCAATCCGCTGGAACATTACGTGGGCATCGGTGCCGCAGCCGGCCTTGATCCCGGCCCGCTCTTCCACACGCGCTGGTATCTCCTGCGCAATCCGGACGTCGCCGCCGCCGGCCTCAACCCGCTGGACCATTATCTCCTATGGGGCCCCGCCCAGCGCCGCGACCCCAGCCCGCTCTTCGACAGCCAGTGGTATTTTGCCGAATACCCGGAAGCCCGCGTGGAGGGCATGGATGCCCACACCCATTTCATGGCCGAAGGCGCCCGCCTCGGCTTCTCCCCGAACCCGCGCTTCGACACCGTCTGGTATCTAGCCTCGAACCCGGACGTCGCCGCCTCGGGCGAAAACCCGCTCCTCCACTACATCCTCACCGGCGCCCCCCAGGGCCGCGACCCCAGCCCCGGCTTCAACACCCGCGCCTATCTCGCCACCCACCCCGACGTTGTCGCCACCGGCGAAAACCCCCTTCTCCACCACCTCGCCGACGCCCGCGCGCCTGCCGGCCCGCCCCCCGGCGCCCTGGTCAACCACATCAGCCCCGCCGCCATCGAAGCCGCCGCCGCCCTGCTCGCCAGCCAACCCCGATTGGGCGCCCAGTTGCCCACCCTGGACACTATCGCGCTCGCCACCCCGCCCGCCTGGTTTGCCGCCTGGCGCCGCCTCTATCTCTCGCTGGCCACCCCGCCATCCCACCTGGTCCTCGTTGGCCACATCGACTCCACCCCGAGCCTCGCCTCGCACGCCACCCGCCAGACCGGCCTCCTCGTCCTGGAAACCGACTCCGCCCGAATTGCCATCGGCGACCTGCTGCCCCCCGGCACTGACTGGCGTTCGCTCGCCGAATTCGGGCCCGCCCTCACCCTGGCCGACCGCGCCGATCTCCTCGCCACCCTCATCGCCACCCTGCGTCCGGAGAGCACCCAGATCCTCGCCAGCCAAGCCGGACACGCCATGATGGCCCGGCACGGCGCCGCCCTCTCCAGCCTTTCGCGCCTCCAAACAGCCGCCCGCGCCGAAACCGCCGCATGACGGACATCACCGCCATCCTCGTCTGCCACCACCCGGCCGCCCACCCAGCCACCGAAGCAGCCGCCCGCAGCCTCCACGCCGCCACCGCGTTCGCCCGCGCCCGCGGCCTGATCGTGACAACTCAAACCGCCACCGCCACCGCCCTTACCCACGCCGCCGTCCGTAACCAGGCCGCCGCCGCCGCCGCCGGCACACACCTCGCCTTCCTGGATCCCGCCGACCTCTGCTGCGAAACCTGGCTCCACGCCGCCCACGCGGCCGCCACCACAATCTCCGGTCCCATCGTCTGGCACCCCGAAGCCATCCTGCATCACGCCGCCACGCCCCCCGCCTGGTCCCTGCAGCCGGACGCCGAGGACCTGCGCGGCGACTGGGTCACCCTGGCCGCCCACAACCACTGGACCGCCTCCAGCTTCACCCTGCGCGACATCCACCGCCAAACGCCGTATCCAGACACACTCTGGCCCGACGCCGCCTGGATCTGGAACACCCTGATCCTGGCCGCCGGCGCCCGCCACAAACCTGTCGAAGGCACCGCCCACCTGACCAGCCACCCCGCTCCCACGGCCGCCCTGCCTCCACCCGCCGCCACGCTCTGGCGCGACCGCATCGGCTGGGCCGCAAAAGTCGGCCGCCTCGGCCGCGCCGCATGAAAAACACCCGCATTCTGGTCACCGGCGCCGCCGGTTTCATCGGCAGCCACGTGACGCAAGCGCTCCTCGAAGCCGGCGCGGACGTCACCGCCATGACGCACTACAATTCCGCAAATTCGATTGGCAACCTGGCCCACCTCCCGCCCCACCAGCGCGCCGCGCTCCGCATCGCCCCCGGCAACATCGAGGACAGCGACTTCGTAGCCCGCAGCATGGAAAACCAGGAGATCGTGCTGCACCTCGCAGCCCTGATCGCCATCCCCTACTCCTACACCGCGCCGCGCTCCTACGTGCGCACCAACATCGAAGGCACGCTCAACGTCCTCGAAGCCGCCCGCCGCCTTGCCACGCGCCGAATCGTCCAAACCAGCACCTCGGAAGTCTACGGCACCGCCCGCCGCACCCCCATCGACGAGGACCACCCGCTGCAAGGCCAATCCCCCTATTCCGCCAGCAAGATCGGCGCCGACATGCTTGCGGACTCCTATTACCGCAGCTTCGAACTTCCCGTCGTCACGCTGCGTCCCTTCAACACCTTCGGGCCCCGCCAATCCGCCCGCGCCTTCATCCCCACCATCATCTCCCAGGCCCTCGCACGCCCCGAAATTCACCTCGGCAGCCTCACCCCCCGCCGCGACATGACCTACGTCGCCGATACAGTCGCCGGCTTCCTCGCAGCCGCCACCGCCCCCAACATTGAAGGCCACACCATCAATCTCGGCACCGGGCAAGCCCACAGCATCGGCGACTTCGCCACCCGCATCCTCGCGCTGATGAACTGCACCAAACCCATCATCCACGACCCCGCCCGCGACCGCCCCGCCAAAAGCGAAGTCCTCGAACTCCGCTCCAACAACACCCGCGCCCAAACCCTTCTGAACTGGACACCCAAAACCCCGCTGGACACCGGCCTCCGCGCCGCCATCGACTTCGTCTCCCACCACCAACACCTCTACGCCGCTGAGACCTATGTCG
>CAZZYR010000339.1:0-3277 GCA_964658235.1 uncultured Acetobacteraceae bacterium
GCGCTGTATTCGCGCTCGGCGCGCAGGAACACGTCCCCATAGGTCACGCCGGCGCCGTTGAAATCCAGGTCGTACACGCTCTCCTTGCCCTGTACATACATCGCCAGCCGCTCCAGGCCATACGTGAACTCGGCGGATGGCAGCACTACGGCAATGCCGCCCACCTGCTGGAAGTAGGTGAACTGCGTCACCTCCATGCCGTCGCACCACACCTCCCACCCAAGGCCCCAGGCGCCCAGCGTCGGGCTCTCCCAATCGTCCTCCACGAAGCGGAAATCGTGCAGTGCCGTGTCGATACCGATGGCGCGGTAGCTCTCCAGCACCAGCGCCTGGGCGTCCGCGGGACTGGGCTTCATGATCACCTGATATTGGTAATAATGCTGGAGGCGGTTCGGATTCTCACCATACCGCCCGTCACTGGGCCGGCGGCAGGGCTGCACGTAGGCGGCCCGCCACGGCTTCGGCCCCAAAGCGCGCAGCGTGGTGGCGGGGTGAAAGGTGCCGGCGCCCATCTCCATGTCGTAGGGCTGCAGGATCACGCAGCCTTGCTTGGCCCAGTAGGCGTGCAGGCGGAGGATGATGTCCTGGAAGCTGGGGGCGGGTTGCGGCAACGGGGGACTGTCCTCAGAAGGAAGGAAGCGGTTCTTTTTTGAAAAAAAGAACCAAAAAACTTTTGCGAGTGGGGCTCGATGCGGCGGCGGGATTACGTGGGGTTGGCAAGTGCGGCGGCGGCGACCGCCGCGCTCGTCCTTTACCGGCTGTATTTCATCGAGCCTAGGGCCTGGGGGGCGGCCTGCGCGGCCGCTTCACCGCCGCTGGCCTGCCTGCCGCGTGACGGGCTGATCTGGCTGCAGGGCCACTACCTGCTGGGCGCGGCTTCCCTGGCCTTGGGGCTTTGGGGCTTTGCCTGGGGCGGCGCCTTCACTGCCCAGTTGGCCGCCGTCCTGCTCGGCATCACTGCCATCGAGAATTACAACGCGACCTGGGGCGCCATTGGCCTTGCCCTGGGTGCGTGGGGCTGGCTGCGCCGCGACGGCTGGGCGGCACGGCGCCCGGCCACGAGATAGCGCCAAAATCTGCGCCGCAAATCCTGGGGCACGCGCCACGCTCACGGCTTCTTAAGGGCGCTGGTCCAGTAATGCCTGGCCTCGAAACAGGGATCAGGCATCGATGAGCGTCGGCTTAAGGATCACGCTGGCATCCGCCATCTTTCTGGCACTTTGCGTGGCCGTCGCGGCAAGCGCCTGGCGCACACAGGGCGTTCTGAGCGGTCTGTCGATCGATCTCTACGACCACGCGTTCGTGGGCGAGGATTATTTGGTCCGCGGCACCGTTGGCTGGAAGGAGTACGCGGCCTCGCAAAGCTCCAGGTCCCTCAGTGAAACGGACTCCCGGAAGGCCTTGGCGCCGATCCTGGCCAATCTCGACGTGACGGCATCGGGAGCCCTGACCCCGAAGACCCAGGCCGTGGTGCAGGCGGTGAGAACCCTCATCGCCAAGGTGCCGGGCACGGCGCCGGGGCAGTTGGGCGGGCTTTTCGACCAGATCGACAAGGGCCTCGGGCGCGCCGCGCGCCGGCTTTCGGCCGACGGCCTCTCTGAACGCGACGCATCCGCGGCCGCCGCTCTGTCGGCGCGCCATATGCTGCTCGGCACGCTCCTGGGCACCCTGGCCTGTGCGCTGGCCACCGGCCTCGTGCTGATACGCTCGCTGGTGCCGCCTTTGCGCCGGGCCACGGATGCCATGGTGCGCCTCAGCGGCGGGGATCACGACGTGTCCGTGGAGGGCGGACACCGGCACGACGAAATCGGCGATCTATGCCGAAGCCTGGATGTCTTCAAACAGGCGCTGAGGGACAAGCTCCTCCTTGAGTCCCAGCAGGAAGAACAGCTCGAATTCAGGCGGCAGCGGCAAGTTGAGTTGCTGGCCCTGACGCATGATTTTGATCTTGCCGTCGCCAACCACCTGAGCGCGGTGGACAAAGCGGTGGAACAGTTGCGTGGGACGGCCGGTGCACTCGATGCAGGCGCCGGCAGCATCACGGAACGCTCTCTCGAAGTGGCGGATTTGGCTGCTGCTGCCGCCATCAGCGCCAATGGCGTGGCAACCGCGGTGGAAGAGCTCGCGGCATCGTCACGCGAAATCGCCACCGTGATGACGCAATCGAGCGAAGCAACCCGCGCGATGGCTGGCGAGGCCGAGCAGGCGCGCAAGCTGGTCGATGACCTCTCTGGCGTCGCCGCGGGCATGAGCGGCGTGGTCAACCTTATTTCGAGTATCGCCAGGCAGACAGCGTTGCTCGCGTTGAACGCGACGATCGAGGCCGCGCGCGCCGGCGAAGCCGGGCGGGGCTTTGCCGTCGTCGCCAATGAAGTGAAGCAGCTGGCCGCACAAACGGCCAAGGCAACCGGGGATATCGGCAGCCAGATCGGCGCCATGCACGAGTCCGCTAACCGCACGATGTGGCTCATCCGCGGCATGGCTGGCCGGATCGACGCGCTGCAACTGAGCGCCGGCAGCATCGCGGAGAGCGTTCACCGCCAGGGTGATGCGACGGAAGCGATCAACCGCAATCTGCGTGAAGCGGCCTCCAGTATCGGCGCGGTGGCAAACAAGATGCAGAGCCTGCAGGCCGATGTTGAGAGCAATGCCGGCGCATCGACCCAGGTGTCCGCCGCGGCGCAGAACGTGGATCGCCGATCGGGCGAACTGCGCACGGAGGTGGAGACGTTCATCTCTTCCACCAGCGAAGCCGTCGATTGGCGAAAATCCAAACGTTACGATGTGGAACTTCCCCTCCGGCTGCAGTCTGGGTCCGGACCGCCGATGCCAGTCCAATCGCAGAATATCAGCGTCAGCGGCGCGGCGGTGGTGTGCGATCAGGAGATCGAGGTGGGCTCGGCATGCCTGCTCCTGGATCTCGTGGACGCGGGTGTGCCGGCCCATGTTATGCAAAAAAACGATGCCGTCCTCGGCCTCAAGTTCGATCTGTCACCGGCGATGCAGGCGCAACTGAACGAGCGCGTTGCCCAGGTCAAAGCCAAGCAGCAGCGTCTCGCCGCCTGACGGTCGCGGCCTCACCAGACCAAACGGTCCAGCATCGCCACCGGCGCCACGCCATGCGCTGCCGCCGCCGAGGATGCGCGCGCGTCATCCCCGGCCAAAGCTTCGGCGTGGATGCCGCCCAGCACCCACAGGCTGTCGATCCCGGCGCCCTGCGCGCCGCCTATGTCCGTGTGTAGCGAGTCGCCAATGGCCAGCACGCGTGCTGCCGGCA
>CAZZYR010000340.1:0-3273 GCA_964658235.1 uncultured Acetobacteraceae bacterium
TGGATCATGGGCATGATGGACATGGCGGCGGGATCGACCGCGCATGAGATGGCCGTCCGGATCGCGGAAATACAGGCTCGTCCCGCCGCGCGGCCAGGTGATCCGGCTCTCCACCGCCACGCCCTCCGCCCCCAGATGCGTCTCCCACGCCGCCAGCTCGCCCTTCGGAATGGCAAACGCCAGATGCAGCGTGCCTTGCCCGTCATGCGCCGGGATGGTGCCCTGCGGCGTCTCGCTCGGCGTGGCGGACCCGCCGCGCGCGAACAGCAGCAGCACCCCCGCGCCCGGCACGCCCATCGCGCACATCCGCTCGTCCCGCAGGAACTGCTCGAACCCCAGCACCCGCGCATAGAAATCGTGGCTCACGCCCAGATCCGCCACATACAGCGCCGTCTCCAGCACATGCCCCAACCGTGGCACGCAGGACTGCTCCGCCACCGCCTCAGCGCCCCTGATAGGTCAGCGTCAGCGAGGCCGTGGGCGCATCCATATCCGTGCAGCACCCGTGCTTGAAGCTCACGATCCGCAGCGCGGAGGGCCCAATTTGCTGCACCCCGATCAGCGCGCCGGACCCGAACAGGTCCGCCGTCCCCGAATCCGAGGTGCCATACGCATAGGACGTATCCGTGATCCCCGCCGTGCGCAGCCGCCGATAGCGCGGATTCATCTGCGGCGGCCCCGAATACCACGTGGCCGACCCCAGCCCGGAGGCGCCGTCCGCGGACAATGTCCACATCGGCACATGGTTGATCAGGTCGTTGCCCCTGTCCTCCACCCGCACCAGCCCGCCATCGGGCGCCGCATACGTCCCCGCCCGGAAGATCTGCATCACGATCGGCGGCGAGGGCCGCTGCGCCAGCTCGATCGGCGCCCCACTCGGAACCGACGGCAACGGCACCGCCGCCGGCGGCATCCCGGCCGCCACCGCGCGCCCGGCCGCATCCGTGGCCAGCGTCACATGCCCCTGCGAATCCACCTGCAACTGGATCGTCACGTCCCGGAAGATGGTCCCGTTCGCGGTGTGGATCGGCAGCCGCGTGATGCTGATGGTGCTGCCCTTGGCCACCACCACCGCGTCCTGCAGCCGCGTTGTGGCCGGCTGCCCATCCGGCGCCTGCGCCATCACGGCGGTGGATAGGCTGAGCAACGCGGCAGTCATCGTGGTGAGTCTCATGCCCGGACCCTGCCACACCGCGCCGCCCCTCGCTACCGCCCGGGAAACTTCAGCCGCCCTATGCGTCAACTCTGCCATGCATCGCAAAGGAGCACGCCCATGACCAAAACCGCGGACCCGGAGACCCTGAAGAAGCTCTCGGACATGATCAAGCACATCCAGACGGCCATGCTCACCAGCGAGGACGGCCCGCATCTCCGCGCCCGCCCCATGGTGGCCGCCCAGAAGGATTTCGCCGGCGAGCTGTTCTTCTACACCCACGCCTCCGCCCACAAGGTCCGCGAAGTCGGCGCCCATGAACGCGTCGGCGTCAGCTACGCGGACTCCCACCACCAGCTCTATGTCTCCCTGTCCGGCACCGCGGAGGTCGTCACGGACAAGGCGCTCATCAAATCCCATTGGTCCGAGCCCATGCGCACCTGGTTCCCCAAGGGGACCGAGGATCCGGACATCGCCATCCTCAAGGTCAGCGTGGACCAGGCGGAATACTGGGACGCCCCGTCCTCGGCCATGGTCCATCTGTTCGGCTACGTGAAGGCCGTCACCACCGGCCAGTCCCCGCATCCCGGCGAAAACGAGAAGGTCGCCATCGCCTGATTCGCACGCTGACGCGGCCCCGCCGCGTCAGCCCCACCCCGCCGGATATGGCACATCCCGCACGTATGGGATAAGCACGCGCCGCGGAGGGGCAGGGCCCACGCGCCGGCGATGGCGGCCACGCCCTCATCGTCTCCGTGGATTTCGCCGGGTGCGCGACGGAGAGACGACTTGCCTGACAGCCTGGATTTCCTGAAGCCCTGCGAGGGATTTACCGGCGGCACCACGCGCATCACCGCCGACCCCGACATCGCCGAACCGGAAGGCGTCATTTACGCGCCGATGCTCAAAGGCTCCCCGGCCTCGAATCAACCCCATCCGTGGGGCCTCTTCCGCCGCGATGCCACGCCCTTCATGGAGGCAGTGGACACAGTCGGACCCACGCAGGTCGTCAAGAAACGCAACCTCGCGCTCACCGTGGCGGACGCCGCCGCCCCCATGCGCCACCTCGTCACCGGCGGCCGATACGTCTATGGCGGCATGGTCAAGCTGCATTACGGCCACTTCATCGCCAACACCCTCTCCCGCCTCTGGATCTTCGCACGCCTGAAACCGGCGCCGGAGGACAGGATCGTCTTCCACAGCTATTGCGGCCCCAAACCCTGGTTCAGCCGGCCCTTCATCCGGGAAACGCTCGCGGCCCTCGGCATCGCGGAACATAACGTCGTGGTCTGGCACCGCCCCATCCGCATCGATCGCCTCAGCCTGCCGCAAACGAGTTTCAACGAACAGCACTCCGTCCACCAGGTCTATGGCGACCTCTGCCGCCAGATCGGCCGCGCCATCCTCGGCCCCGCGAAGCTGGTTCCAAACACCACGCCCGTCTATCTGTCCAAATCCGCGCTGCAGGCCGGCGTCGGCCGCATCGAGAACGAAACCATCGTCGAAGGCATCCTGGCCGCCGAAGGGTTCGACATCGTCCACCCCGAGGAACTGAGTTTCCCCGATCAGATCAGGCTGTTCTCGGAACGCGCGCACATCATGGCTGTTGTCGGATCCGCATTGCACACCAGCATCTTTACCCAGGCGGCGAACAGGATCACCGCAATCTCGGGCACACCGAGCCCGAACAGCAATTTCAGCCTCATGGACCAGGTGTCCGGCAATACCCCCACCTATCTGTTCGCTCCCGGCAGCACCACGTCGCCCGTCACCAGCGGCCGTTTCCTCAACACCCTGACCCTGGCCGAACCGGAGCGCATCGCGCAAGACCTGCTGCGCATCGCCCGCCACGCCGGCTGACCGCCACCCCGGTTTTCGAAAAGGCTGAATCAACGTGACCGAAACCCCGAACTTCACCCTCACCACCGACGACCGCGGCGCCACCCTGAAACTCAAGGACGACCGCTCCTTCCTCTTCCCCGCATCGGCGCCGGCCGCGTGCGACTGGCTGCGCCGCCGCTGCCAGACGTCGCTGCACGAGCCGAAGATGAGCAACCTGGTCATCCGGTTCATGACGCGATTTCCCACCGCAACTTTCCTGGATGCCGGCGCTCTCTACG
>CAZZYR010000341.1:0-3270 GCA_964658235.1 uncultured Acetobacteraceae bacterium
ATCACGGAGGCATGCGCCACATAAGGCCGCACATCTTCCACCCGCCCGGTCACGAACACACCCGGCATGAAATCCAGTGCCCGAACCTCCTCGATCGGATTGGCCCCCACAACCCAGAACGCCAGCCCCGGCACACGCGCGCGCAATTTCGGCATCACCTCATGCGCGAACCAGATCACCGCATCCGCATTGGGCCAGTAATCCATGTTGCCTGTGAAAACCACGCGCGGCGCGGGATCGCTGAACGGCGTCGCATACACGTCCTGCGGCGAAAACCGCGCCAGGTCCACGCCACATTCCACCGCCACCACGCGCGCGGCCACCTCCGGCGCCAGCTCGGCAAACCTGTCCGCCTCAGGCTGGGACACGAAGAAGGTCCATTTGCACGCCGCCGCCGCCGCGCGCTCATAAGCCAGCAGCGTCCGCGCTTCCCGCGCCCACACCAGCCGCATCGGAAACGCCGCTTTCTCCGCGTATTCCGCCCACTTCTCCGAATCGATGTCCTGCGCATCCAGGATTTTGCAGGGATGATCGAGTCCGATGGCATACGGCGCCATCGCCACCGAATAGATATACACAACATCCATCCGGGTGCGTGCCATCGCCGCATTCACCCAATCCTGCAGCGCGTCCGAATAGTAGAAATCCGGCATCAGCGGCCGCCCAGGCCGCGCATGCAGCAACGCGCGGAGTTTTTGCGCGCCCTTATCGATTGGAAAAGCGCCCACGCTGGCGCACACGGTTTCAAGCTTTGCCACGTGCGCCATGTCTGCCGGGTCGTCCACCACGCATCCGAAGTGGATACGGAAATGCGGCGCCAGATGCTGGATCAAATTCCAGGCGCGTATCTTCTCGCCCTTGTTGAGCGGCCAGGCAATCCGGTGGCTGATGAAGATCAGATCACGCGTCATCGCCGGCTGCTGAGCGTCCAGGTCTCGCTCCCCCGCTCTGAAAATTTGACTGGAGAGGCTTGCGCGCCCTGTTCGTTCAGCGCGCTGATCAGGCTGAACCGGCGCTCTGTCGGCACCACGAACATCATGAACCCGCCACCCCCCGCGCCGGACACCTTCGCGCCAATGGCGCCGGCTGCGCGTGCCATGCTCTCCAGCTGCTCGATACGGTCGTTGGTGATCCCCGGCGCCGTGCGCTTCTTGGCAATCCAGGACCGCTCCAGCAACGCCGCCACCGCCGGGATATCACCCATCTGAATCGCCGCCTTCATCCCCACCGCATCCTCGCGCATCTGGTGCATCGCCTCCATCACCGCGGATGTGTGCGCCGTCACCCCTTCGGCCTGCTGCCGGATGATCGTGTCCGACGCACGGGACTGGCCGGTGAAACACACCGCCAGAGAACTCTCCAGCTCCAGTACAACGCCATCGGAAAACCGCAGCGGATTGACGATCACTTCGCCGGCCCGCAGGAACTCCATGAAATTGATACCGCCGAACGCCGCGGAATACTGATCCTGCCGGCCGCCCGCCAGCGCCAGGTCCACCCGCTCGATCTCGTAAGCCAGATGCGCCACGTCGTACCGCGTCAGCGGCAGGTCGAGATACGTCCGATACGCCTCGATCAGCGCTACCACTAACGCCGAGGATGATCCAAGCCCGGATCCCATCGGTGCGTCCACTGCTGTGGTCACGCTCACGGCCATCGCGGCGCCGTCGTTGAAATCCCGCACCATGCGGGCATAGACGCCCCGGTGCAGCAGCAGCGTGCTGTCAGACAGCGCGGGGGCTGCGTCATGCATCTCCTCGCGGCCCAGATCGCATGCCTCGAAGAAAACCCGCCTGTCATCGCGCCCGCGGATGAAGGCGTAGGCGTAGCGGTCGATCGTCGCGTTAAGCACCGCGCCGCCATGCTGGCTGGAATAGCCTGCCAGGTCCGTGCCGCCGCCTGCCAGGCCGAGGCGGAGGGGGGCGCGGGCGCGGACGACAGCGCGGCGGCGACGGGTTTGCATGGACATACCCCAAGGAAGGAAGGTCTTCCTTTTTGAAAAAAAGAAGCAAAAAACTTTTATCTGTTGCGTCCGTGTCTTGGCCAGCACACGGCTTGAGTTGGCAAAGTTTTTTGCTTCTTTTTTGCAAAAAAGAAGGCCTTTCTTCCTCCATGCAAATTACCCTGCGTCAATGCGCCATCCTTGCGGGCGGCCTGGCCACCCGCCTCGGCACGATTGCGGCTGAAACACCAAAGCCCGTGCTGGAGGTAGCCCACCGCCCCTTCCTGTTCTGGTTGATGCGGGAACTTCTGCGCTTCGGAGTAGACGATTTCGTCATCCTCACCGGCCACCTGCCGCTGGCCGTGGAGGATGCCGTGCGCACCGCCGCGGACGCGCTGCCCAAACGCGTGACCCTCCGCTTTTCGGAGGAGCCGGCCCGCGCCGGCACCGGCGGGGCGTTGTTCCACGCGGCTGGGCACCTGAACGACCGGTTCCTGCTCTGCAATGGCGACTCGCTGTTCGACTGCAACATTGCCAGCCTTCTGGCGGCCTTCGCGCAGGACGGAGAGGAGGTCCTTGCGCGCATGATTGTGCGGGAAATCCCGGACGCGTCACGCTATGGCACCGTCACCCTGCACGCGGACCGGGTTACCGCCTTCGCCGAGCGCCCGGCCGCGGCTACCGCCGGCGCGCCAGGCCTGATCAACGCGGGCATCTATGCCATGGACCGGCGTGTGCTCAGCCGGCTCACGGCCGACTGCTCTTTGGAGCGCGATCTACTGGCGCCGCTCGCCGCCGCCGGCGCGCTGCGTGCCACACGGCAGCATGGCTGGTTCGTGGATATCGGCATCCCGGAGGATCTTGCCCACGCCCGCCGGGAACTCGCGGCCTGTCTGGACCGCCCCGCGCTGTTTTTGGATCGCGACGGCGTGTTGAACGTGGATCATGGCTATGTCGGCAGCCAGGACAGATGGGAGTGGGTCGACGGTGCGCGGGAAGCGGTGGCGCTGGCCACGCAGCGGGGCTGGCACGTCTTCATCGTCACCAACCAGGCCGGGGTGGCACGCGGCCTGTACGGCGAGCCGGATGTGAATGCCCTGCAGAATTGGGTGGCGGACCAGCTGCGGGGCGCCGGCGGCACGCTGGATGACTGGCGCCACTGCCCGTATCACACCGAGGGCAAAATCGAGGCCTACCGACGGGACAGCGACTGGCGCAAACCCGCACCTGGCATGCTGCTGGACCTGATCGGCACCTGGGGCCTGGATGTGCGCCGCTGCATCATGGTGGGCGACAAGGATTCAGACGTCCAGGCCGGCCGCGCGGCT
>CAZZYR010000342.1:0-3269 GCA_964658235.1 uncultured Acetobacteraceae bacterium
CCTGGCCAGAACCCCAGATATCCTTCCAGGCCTTGGCCTTGGCGCGTTCGCCGGCAATTGCGGCGGCGCGCTCAGTTTGTACGCGGCGGGGCGGCTGATCCCGGCCTATGGCCTGCAGCCCAGCTTCTGGGCAGTGGCGGCTGGCTACCCGCTGGCATGGGTGGTTCTGCGGCTGGCGCTTGGCGGGTCCACGCGTATCCGACGCGGAGCGGGCGTTCTGCCCGCGGACTGACACGAAGCGAAGGCTCCTGCCCACCCGATCGCATGTTGCACGGCGAAATGGCGCCAGGGATCGCCGCGCAGGGGACCACTCCATCATCAACGAGGTCCGCGCAGCGATGTTTCCGCCAAGTCCAGGATGAGGCTGGCGTCCACTTCCGAACTGTGCACGAAACCCGCAACCCTGGGCATGTCCGCCAAGACGCCTGCAACACGGCGGAGCCGAACACGGTTGCTGTGCACCGTAATGCTAAGGTCGCGTTCAAGAATGCCGTCCCGCACCAGCGCCTCTATCGCCGCGCCGGTCTTTGCGGGGCGTTTGATGGGAGCGGTAAGGGTGAAGACGAACGTTTGATCGTCCGGCACAACTTCAGCCAGGCCAGCTTTCAAGCCGTCGATGAGCCGCACCACTACCTTGTCGAAGCGCAAGCGCACCTTCGCGGCAGCGATCCCCGCAGCCATTTCTTGTTCGAATGTCATAAACGAGTTCCTCCGGACGGACTTCGACCGTCGCCTGAAGCGGGAATTCCGAGCAGTAGTATCACGTTGGACGCTGGTCTTCTTGTCGATTGGGAGTGCGGTATCCAGGACGATCCGCGCAATTCCTCACCGCTTGCGTGGTGACCAGTGGAACCGCTTGCCCCCTGGTGTTGCACGCATTGACATTAAATTGATTGATACATGGCCTGAAATAATTACACGGCCGCTCACCTGGAACTCTATAAGACGGGACCTTTTTGGAGCAACGCTATGGCGAAAATCGTCGGACCCGCTAGCGGACATGCAACGTTGCGCGGGAAGGCCGGGAACGATCTTATTTTCGCCTATGGTGATGCCAATACAATCACAGGTGGCGGCGGCGATGACACCATTCTGGCAACGTCTGGCAACAACAACATCATCGGTGTCGGCGCGCCATCGGATGGCTTGACGGCATTGACAGACATTGTGCGCTTCGCTGGTTCTGGCGACACGGTTTCCGGTGGAGATGAGAATGTGAAGGTGTCTGGCACTTTCAGCGGGAGCAGCATAACGCTTGGTAATGGTAAAGACTCGATTTCTGCGATCGGCTCAGGAAACACCTTTGACCTCGGCGGCGGTTCCGATCGCGTGATCGCAACCGGCGGTAACAATTCAGTCGTTTTCTCCGGTGGCGGCACGCTTTATTCGGACATTGTGACCTTCACCGGATCTCATAACAGCCTGGACAATACGCTACGCAACGGCCCCGACGAAGCAATTGGCGTACTCGACGTGACTGGCGGTTCCGGGAATGGCACATTTTTGTTGGGCTCGACATCGGGCACGATCGTGACCCACGGTGTCGACAACTACATCCAGGGCGGGTCTTACGGAACAAAGATCGTAGCGGGAAGCGGGCACGATACCGTCAACCTCATAGCGGGGGCTCGTGATTCGGGCGGGGCGGCGACAGTGCTCCTTGGTGGCACCCATAATTTGGTGACGGGCAGTGATGCCTTAGTTACCGTAACGGGTGGGCAGGGCTACGACACATTGCGGTTCGATCAGGGAGGGGAAGGTGTCTCCCTGAAAATCACCGATGCCGGTCTGCACGACTCGGTGGCGTTCGTCGGTGCCGCAGCCACGGTCGATGGCGGTGGCGGTTACGAGACGGTATCGGCCGTCAGCAGCGTTGCTACAATGACGTTTACCGGCGTTTCGGACATGCTTTATCTGAGCGGCGACAAAAATGTCGAGGGAGCGCCATCGGCTTACGTGATCGATCTTTCCACCGGGCTGAACATCTCCCTTGAAGCGGCTAACCCCGAGAGCTCGTTCCCGTCGACCGGCAATCTGACGGTCGACGGCTTCGACTCGGCGGGAATCATTGATTTTATTGGCGGCCGTGGCGGCTTCACCAGCACGGCCGAGATCGTGGCTGACCTGCATCCATTGAGCGCAAACGAGTATGCGCTCACGCTCCCGGACGATACGGGAACAATTACCTTTCTCAACGAAGGTCATCTGACAATCAACAACTTCAAACTGGGATGAACGAATAAGCGGTTGTTGCTTCTTTTTACAAAGAAGAAGACCTTTCGCGCGACCGAAACCTACTGAATGGTCGCACGCGAAAGCTACCGATGGAGGCTTTAGCGGCCATCCTCGGTGTCTAGCCTACGCGCCAACAGGAAGGATCCGCATAGGCGCCCAGTTCGGCCACAAGGAAAGCAACGCGCCTGGTCATCAGGCCGGAGAGACAGACCACGTAGAAGGAGAGGCGATAGAACTTGGCCACCGCCGCCGCCTTGCGGGCTTTGGCCAACCAGTCGGCTTCCAGGCGATGCCAACGTTACCGTTCCCGATGCGAGTAAGAGCTACGACGGCCGTGTTGGCGGATGGGGTGAGATTCGAACTCACGGAGGGCTTGCACCCTCGGCGGTTTTCAAGACCGCTGCCTTAAACCACTCGGCCACCCATCCGGCTGAAGTGTTGGTTCGCTTGGGGGACATAGACTGGATAAGGCGGGCGCGTCGAGGTGTTGGCGGGGATGGGGAAGAGGGCAGGGTGCGGCACTGTCGGCATTGCGACTTTCGCGGCGCGCGCGGACACCATACAAGGCGGTTTCAACGTAGCCTGTGGATGACCGCATGAACCGCTGGACCTGGTGCCTTCCAACTGTCGCCGCCGCAATCGCGGCCGGCGCGCCGGCCCGCGCGGCGCAGCCGTTGGATCAGGGCAACATCTTTACCTTCCAGGTGGAAAACGATGCCGCCTCAACGTTGAAGGGCACATCGGACCAGTACTACACCAGCGGCCTTCGCCTGGGCTGGACGTCCGGGCAGGATGCGGTCGGCCCCGTGGCCGCGCTCGGCCACAGCCTGTGGGGGGATGGCACCACGCGCCTGTCCCTGGAGATCAGCCAGAGCATCTTCACCCCGCGCGCCACCCAGGTGAACCCGCCGCCCTTGAACGATCGGCCGTACGCCGCCGTCCTGCTCGCCACCGCGGCGCTGGTGCATGACACGGAGGACGCGCGGGACCTCGTCTCCCTCAGCCTCGGCGTGGTGGGGCCAGATGCGCTGGGC
>CAZZYR010000343.1:0-3258 GCA_964658235.1 uncultured Acetobacteraceae bacterium
GTGAAAATCCTAAGGAAGGGTTCTTTTTTGAAAAAAAGAACCAAAAAACTTTTATCCCGTAAGGCGCCGGGTTGCCACCGTGCGGCTCTAAATGGACAAAAGTTTTTTGCTTCTTTTTTTCAAAAAAAAGGCCTTACTGACTTACCACCGTCCCCGCCGGCCGCAACTGCGCCATCCCATCGATTGCCGCCTGCGTCTCCGCGGGCGTGAGATCACCGCCGAGCGTGGCGGCTGCCTCCTTGTCATGTCCCGCCAGCACCTGCGCCATCGCGAAATCCACGCGCACGCGGTTGTTCGCCTGGCTGCTGGCAGCGATATCCCGCATCATGCCTTCCGCGCGCGCGGCCTGGCCGCTGAGCGCCAGGGACAGCGCGAGGTTCACGCGCGAGGAGATGCGCGCGGGGTCCGCAGCGATAGCGGCCTGGTAGAAGGTTTGGGCCTCGGCATGGCGCTCCTGCATGTCCAGCACGTAGCCGAGATCGTTGAGCACGAGCGGATCGTTCGGCGCATCGGTGAGGATGGAGCGGAAGGTGGCTTCCGCGCTGCGCAGGTCGTCGCGGATCTGCAGCTTGCCGAGGCCGAGGCGGGCGCGCACGTCCCGCGGGGACAGCGCCAGCGCCTTCTTGTAGGTAACATCGGCGGCAAGCCGGTCCCCCAGCGCCGCTTCGGCGTCTCCGGCCTGGCTGAGGGCGGCCACGTTGTTGGGCTGGGAGGTCAGGACGCCGCGGGCGATGGCAAGCGATGTGCCGGCCTCGCCCTCGTTGAGAGCGTCACGGGCGGCCTGGATGCTGGGCGCATTGCTGGCGACCGCCACGGCCGGCCGCTGGTTGCAGCCGGCGAGGAGCGCGGTTGCGAGCACCACGACGGAGACCGGCCTGAGATCGATCATGTGGACATCCTGCCATTCATGGAAAACTGTCAGTGCGGGCCGAGCGTCTTGGCGATCTGCAACCCGGCAGGGCCGCCGACCACGATAAAGACGCAGGGGAGAATGAAGCAAATCATCGGCAGGGTGAGGAAGACCGGCAGGCGGGCTGCCTTCTCCTCGAACTTGGTCAGGTTGTCCTGACGCATTTCGGCGGCCAGAACGCGCAGCGCCTGGCTGAGTGGCGTGCCGAATTGCATTGTCTGGATCAGCGTGCCGGCGAGACGGCGCATCGATTCAAGGCCGGTGCGGTCTCCCAGCGAGAGCAGCGCGGTGCGGCGGTCCGTGCCGATGCGCATTTCGCTGGCGCAGATGGCGAGTTCCATCGCGACGGCATCATTGGCGAAGATAAATTCCTGCGCCACGCGCTCGATGGCGGTTTCAAGGCCCAGGCCGGCCTGGGCGCAGATCACCATCATGTCCAGCGCATCCGGCAGGCCGCGGCTGACTTTCTTGAGATGGCGGCCGCGCACCTGCTTGATGAAGAAGTCCGGCGCCAGCATGCCCACGGCGAACGATGCGCCGAGGATGGTGTAATAGTTCGTGCTGGAGAAGCCGCGTCCGTTCATCAGCAGATAGGCAAGGCCGGGCAGCGCCAGCATCAGCAGCACCTTGCTGCCGATGAACAGGCCGAAGACGCGGCTGCCGCGCAGGCCGGCCTGGTTGATTGTCTGTTCCAGCTGCGCGCGCGTGCTGTCCGACAGGATGCCGCTCTTGGCGAGCGCGCCGCCGAACTTCGCGACGATATCCAGCAGCCGGAACTTCTCCCCCTGCGATCCCAGCGCCACGCCGGCCGAGTCCATGCCTGTCACGCGCGACAGGCGGGTCCGCACGCGCTCTTGCTGGTCCAGCGCGCGCAGCAGCACCAGCGAGCCGCCGATGAACAGCAGCGCCACGAAGCCGATCAGGGGCAGGGGAAGGGAGGTGATCATGCCGGGCTCTTTGTTTGAAAAGACGTGTTCAGGAAAGGCTTTTCTTGATGATCTGCTGCATGGACACGAGACCGGCGAACAGCATGCCGACCGCGATGGCTAGAAGTTTCTGGCCGCCCGCCGTGGTGAAAAGAATATCGATGTATTGCGGGTTGGACATCCACAGCATCAAGCCCGTCACGATCGGCAGAACGGTCAGCACGTAGATGCTGGTCTTGGCCTCCGACGCCAGCGCGTTGGCGCGCTTGCGGGCGGCCTCGCGCTTGCGGATGGTGTCCGCCAGCGTATCGAGCGTTTCCGTCAGTCCGCCGCCGGTCTGGCTTTGCAGCGCCAGCGCTGTGGCGAAGAAACGGTATTCGGCGAGTTCGTTGCGCTCGGCCATTTCCACCAGCGCCAGTTCAAGGTCCAGGCCGATGGCGACGGCGTCCGATGCGCGGCCGAATTCCTCCCGCGTCGGCGACAGGCCTTCGCGGGCGACCACCTTGATGGCTTCGCCCAGCGGCACGCCGACGCGCACGGAGCGCGCCACCATGGATAGCGCATCGGGGAATTGCGCGAGCAGTTCACGCGAGATCTTGCCGGTGCAGTAACCAAGGAAAAGGCGGGTAAGCAGGATGTCCAGCGGCGGCACGATGATCCAGCCGAGCTGATCGAATACCTTTGTCGCGAGCAGACCGGCGATCGTGGCCGGACCGAGCATGACCAGCGCCACGCCCCACCAGCTCATGGGATACTGGGACTTGCGGTCATCGCGCCAGTTGAAGACGGCGTGTATTTGGCTGACCAGGTTGGCGGGCTTCTTCGCTTGCCGCGCGGACAGCATGAGCGCGGGTCCGGCGGACAGCTTCGGCTTGAGATAGCCGCCGATGGTCACTTCGCGGCGGGCCGCCCAGGCTGCCTCGCGTTTCTGTTCGGCCAGCAGCCATAGCCCGGCGGCGATCAGGCCGATAAGGCAGACCAGGCCGCCGGCGAGGACGAAGGTGAGGTTGCCGGTCACCAGTTGGTTTCTTCCATGGCGGTGACCCAGGCGCGGTCCATCTGGAAATACACCAGGCGTTCCCAGAAGCTCGGCCGGCCGCGGCCGATCTTGTAGGCGCCGACGAGCTTTGTGCCGTCGGCACTTTCGCCGGTGAATTCGAACTGGAAGATGTCGTTCAGCACGACGACGTCGCCTTCCAGGCCGACGATGTCCGTCACCTGCGTGATGCGGCGGCCGCCGTCGCGGTGGCGCTCCACCTGCACGATCATGTCCACGGCGCCAACGATCTGCTGTTTGATGGCTTTGCTGGGCAGGCCCATATTGCCCATCTGCACCATGTTCTCGATACGCGTGAGGGCATCGCGCGTGTTATTGGCGTGGATGGTGCTCATGGAGCCGTCATGGCCGGTGTTCATGGCCTG
>CAZZYR010000344.1:0-3250 GCA_964658235.1 uncultured Acetobacteraceae bacterium
GGGAGCGAACCGTGTGATCACGCCAGTCATGACAAACCCATGAAACAATTCACCGCTGTTCGAGTCTCCCGCTGCCCGCGCCTTGCGGCATGCCACCCTGTTTGCCATAACGGCCGCGTTCTCGGCGGCGCATCCTTCCTGCGACTCGTCTATCAGTCGCGGCACCAGCGATGCACCTCCCAGCAAGGAGCGCATTTTGCCGGACGGCGGTCTGCACTATCCATCCCTGGTTTTGAACGCGGATTTCCGTCCGCTCTCGTATTTCCCGCTGTCCGTATGGTCCTGGCAGGATGCGGTGAAGGCGGTGTTCCTCGATCGTGTCTCCGTGCTGTCGGAATACGATTTCGAGGTGCATTCGCCCAGCCAGGCGTTCCGGCTGCCGAGCGTGATTGCGCTGAAGGATTACATCCCGAGCGCGCGCAAGCCGGCGTTCACGCGGTTCAATGTGTTTTTGCGGGACGCGTTCAGTTGCCAGTATTGCGGTGAGCGGTTTCCGACGCAGGAACTGACGTTCGACCATGTGATCCCGCGCAGCAGGGGCGGGCGCACCACGTGGGAAAACGTGGTGACGGCGTGCGCGTGCTGCAATTTGCGCAAAGGCAGCAAGCTGCCCCGTGAGTGCCACATGCATCCACGCCTGACGCCGTGCCAGCCGAGCACGTGGGAATTGCAGGATAACGGGCGGGCGTTTCCGCCGAATTACCTGCATGCGAGTTGGAGGGATTATCTGTATTGGGATTCTGAGCTGGAGAATTAAGGCAAGAGTTCTTTTTTGAAAAAAAGAACCAAAAAACTTTTGCGCCCTGTCGGGTGCTAGCCGGAAACGCCCAGCCCAATAGAGAAAAGTTTTTTGCTTCTTTTTTTCAAAAAAGAAGGCTTTCTTTCGTAAGCTCCGCAAGCGAACACGATTCCAGCACCTTCGCCACCGCATCGCGCGCGCGAATCATGAGGTGACGCAGCCTGCACTCCTCCACCGCCACGCAATCGTCGCACGCGCGGAACGCCGTGGCGCTGGCGCACGGCGTCATCGCGAGCGGGCCGTCGATCACCCGGATCACGTCCGCGGCGCTGACGGACTCGGGGGCGCCGACCAGGCGGTGGCCGCCGGCGGGGCCGCGGCGGCTTTCCACCAGGCCGCCGTCGCGCAATTGGGTCAGGATGGCTTCGAGGAACTTGCGCGGGACGTCGGCGGCCTCGGCGAGCTCGGCGGCGCTGGTCCAGCCGTTGCCGGCCTTGAGTTCGGCCAGCACCATGCTGGCGCGGACGGCGTATTTGGCGCGGCTGGTGAGCACCTTGGGGATTTCTTCCGAACTTGGATGCGGTTTGGGATGGCGGTTTGGCATATCATCCGCCAACCGTTGCCGGCCAGTGCATAGGGTCAAACAGTTATTCATACAAAATAACTATGATTAAACTCGCGTGTGCTCTAGGTTCAGTTGCCTTGGTTCGTTCGGATTGAGTGGGGGAATGCGCATGGAAGCTGGCCGGCGTGAGGGTGGATCGGCGCCGGCCGGTGGCCATCTGGACGTGCCGCTGTTCCACGAGGCCGTGCAGCCCGCGGCGCCGGTGGGGAAGCGCCCGATCGCGGTGATCGGCGCGGGTTTTTCCGGCACGATCGCCGCGCTGCATCTGCTGCGGCGGGTGCATGCGGACCAGCCGATCCTGCTGTGTGAACGCGCTTCGGATTTCGCGCGCGGCGTGGCGTATGCAACCGGCGACCATACCAACCTGCTCAATGTACGCGCCGCCAACATGAGCGCGCTGAATGATGAACGCGGCCACTTCGAAGGCTGGCTGACTGCCCGCGCCGCCGCTGGCCCGGTGCCGGAGGGGCTGCACGACACGCCGGCCGGGCTGTTCGCATCGCGCGGGCTGTACGGCCAATATTTGCGGAGCATTCTGGACCAGGCGATGCGCCAGTCCGCAGGGCACGCGCAGTTGCGACTGCTGCCGGACGACGTGCTGGATGTGACCGCCGTTGCGGGCGGCGGATACGAGCTGACCTGCGCCAGCGGCCAGCGTTTGGCCGTGGCTGGCGTTGTGTTGGCGGTGGGCAATCTGCCGCCGGAGGAGAGCGGCGACCCGCGTATCTGCCGCAATCCGTGGAGCGAGAAGGCGTGGGCCGGGCTTGAGCCGGACCGGCCGGTGATGATCGTGGGAACCGGGCTGACGATGGTGGACATTGCCGTGGGGCTGCGGCGCCGCGGCTTCGAGGGCGGCATCACCGCGCTGTCGCGCGGCGGGCTGCTGCCGGCCGGACATGCAGCGACGCCGGTGGCCTGGCCCACGCCGGTGCTGACGGCAGCGGAGGAGGGGTCCGTACGGCTGCTGACCGCGCGGCTGCGGCGGGAGGTGGCACAGGCCGCGGCTGAGGGCGTGAACTGGCGCGCGGTGATCGACTCGTTGCGGCCGATCACCGCCGGGCTGTGGCGGAATATGCCGCAGGCTGAGCGCAGCCGGTTCCTGCGGCATGCGCGGCGGCAGTGGGATATTCACCGGCACCGCATGGCGCCCCCGCATGCGCGGCTGATCGCCGGGATGATCGCGGATGGGACGCTGCGCGTGGTGGCGGGCAGGATCGTGGCGATGGAGAGTGGGGACCGTGCCATCCGCGTGCGCTACACGCCGCGCGGCAGCCGGACGGAGACGTCACTGGACGTGCAGCGCGTGATCTTGGCGGCCGGGATAGACCCGATCGCACGCACACGGGACAGGCTGATGCAGCGGCTGCTGGATGGCGGGCTGATCCGGGTGGACAGGCAGGGGCTGGGCCTGGAGGTGACGGACGATTTGCGCGTGGTCTGCCGGGATGGCGGGGCGGCGGACCGGATCTGGGCGCTGGGCCCGATCGTGCGCGGCGTGTTCTGGGAATGCGTGGCGGTGCCGGATATCCGGGTGCAGGCGGCGCTGGTGGCGGACAGCGTGGTGGCGCGGCTGCGCGAGGATGCGCCACGCTGGAGTTTCGCAATTTAGCGAGTTTGCCGGGCGATGTTTGGTGAGACGCTAAAACGCGTCCCACCCTACAAAAAGCGGTGAGATATTTTGCTACATTCCGACTCTCGCGTTGCAACAGGCGTGGTCCATGTTCCCTGTAGACCACTTTTCTTAGGGGAGGCTGACATGATCGGTCTGAAGAAGTTGATCCTGGGCGGTGCGCTGGCAGCCGTGCTGGCCGCGCCCGTACTGACTCCCACGCCGGCGCAGGCCTGGTGGGGGCCTTATGGCGGCTGGCATCCCGGCTGGGGCGGCT
>CAZZYR010000345.1:0-3248 GCA_964658235.1 uncultured Acetobacteraceae bacterium
TGATCACCGACGTGGCGAGTGACGGCACGGCGGCTGATCACGGGTTGAAGCCGGGTGACGTGGTTGTGGAGGTGGCGCAATCGCCCGTGGCGACGCCGGCGGACATGCAGAAGCGGCTGGATGAGGCGCGCAACGGGAGCCGGAAGTCCGTGCTCCTGCTGGTGCAGAGTTCGGATGGGTTGAGGTGGGTGCCGTTGCCGGTGCCGAAGAAGGGGTAAGGGAAGGCCTTCTTTTTTGAAAAAAAGAAGCAAAAAACTTTTATTCGTGGGCGCCGTCCTGCGTTGGCATTGCCGCGGTTTGACTCTCGGCGAGGGCTAGGCGGCGCAGGCGGGCGGGGCTGACCTTGGTGCCGCCCTTGCCCAACACTTCTACTTTGCCGGCCCTGCCGCAGAGGCGGCGGAGCTTGCTGCAATGGGTTTCCGCCTCGGTGGCGGTGAGGGCGATGAGTTCGATGGGTTCGGCAGCCTGGGGACCTTCGCCCACCACCCGGAAGACGGTGGGTGTGGACGGCCTTTGCTCATGGCTTGGCGCGGGGCCGTTGTCTGCGGCCCGGGGGTTTTGGCCGGCACGCCTGTTGGGCAAAGGCGCCGATCTGCCGTTGGTATCCAAAGTTAAGCAACCGTCCCGTGAGGTCCACATGCGCGATCGTGGGCGGCGGCCGTCCGCGATGGCGAGCGATAATTTGGGAGCCGGTTCGTATTTGTCCATAGCGGATCGACACACTCCCAGCTGCGCCGATGCCGCTGCGAGACCCAAGCAGCGCTTGGCCCGGCCCGATTACAGACCTGGAACGGATGATTTCCGTCGGATGAAGTCAGTGGTGCGCGGACTGGATGCATAAAAATTTTTGGCTCGTTTCTTAAGAAAAAAACCGCTTCCTTCCCTCGCCCGGATCATCTCCGACACATCCGCCGCCGGCCGCGGCCTGCTGAACAGATACCCCTGGGCTTCCTGGCAACCTGCATTGTCAAGCCTGGCAAGCTGGTCCTCGGTCTCCACACCTTCGGCCGTGGTGACCATTCCAAGCCCGGTGCACAGGCTGACGACGGCGCGCACGATAGGCTCGCTCTGGCGGGAGACGCCGAGCTGGTGGATGAAGCAACGATCGATCTTCACCTTGTCGAATGGAAAGCGCTGGAGATAGCTCAGCGCAGAGTATCCGGTGCCGAAATCATCCATGGCGATGCGCACGCCCAGCAGTTTCAACTGGTGCAGCGTGGCGAGTGTTTCCTCGGTATCCTGGAGCATGACCGTTTCGGTAATCTCCAGTTCCAGCCGTGCGGCCGCAAGACCGGACAGGCGCAAGGCGCGGTCCACGGCATGCACCAGGCTGTGGCTTGCGAATTGCGCAGGCGAAAGATTGACGGCGATTTTCTGGCGGCCCGGCCAGGAGGCCGCCTGCACGCATGCCTGTTCCAGCACCCATTCTCCGATAGGAACGATCAGGCCGATCTCTTCCGCCAGCGGGATGAACGTGTCAGGCAGGATCAGGCCGCGTTCGGGATGCCGCCAGCGGAGCAGCGTTTCGAACCCGCTGACGCGCTGCGATCCGATATCCACGATCGGCTGGTAGGCCAGTTCGAATTCGTTGTGCGAGAGCGCGCGCCGCATATCCAGTTCCATGGTGCGGCGAAGCTGCAACACCGCGGTCATTTCCGGCTGGAAGAACAGCCAGCGGCCGCGCCCCTCCGCCTTCGCGCGATACAGCGCCAGGTCCGCCGAGCGCAGCAGGATATCGGCGTCCGGCCCGTCATCCGGCGCCATGGCGATACCGATGCTGACGCCGATCTTGACGAGCTGGCCGTCGATTTCGAACGGCGCGTCGATCACCTTGACGAGCCGTTCAGCAAGTATGCCGATGTCGCGGCGTCCGCCGGTGCAGGCGGCGATGATGGCGAATTCATCGCCACCGAGCCTGACCAGCAGGTCCGCCTTGCGCAGGGCGCCCAGCAGACGCTTGCTGACCTCGCACAGCAAGGCGTCGCCCATATGATGCCCGAGCGTGTCGTTGACCTCCTTGAACCGGTCAAGGTCGAGGCACAGCATCGCGAAGCAATGGGCGGCGGCGTCCTCGCCGCGGGCCAGTGCCAGGAAGGATTCAGTCCGCTGACGGAACAGGAGACGGTTCGGCAGACCTGTCAGCGCGTCGTGATGGGCGATATGCGCGATCCTGGCTTCGGCCTCGCGCTGCTCGGTCACGTCGATGACGACGCCGAGGACGCTTAAAGGCCTGCCGTCCAAACCGTATTCGTTTGTGGTCCGGGCCTGGATGTGACGCACCTGGCCGCCGACCATGATACGGTAATCGATTGCGCCGTGCAGGTCGCGTCGGGCGAACATCTGGCCTGTGTAGGCAAGAAGCCGGGCCTGGTCCTCGGCCACCAGCGCGCCAACCCAATCCTGAGCGGAGATTACGCTCATTGCAGGCGGAAATCCATACATCTTGCGCGTGCCGGCGCCGATATGGACGGCGTCACCCACCAGATCGTGGCGGAACTCCCCAATGCCGCCGACTTCGAGGCTGAGGCTGAGCATCGCCTGCGACTCGCGGCTTTCGGTGACGTCGATCACCACGCCGATCGCGCTGATTGGCCTGCCGTGCGCGCCGTAGCTGTAGCGCGTGCGGATCTCCAGGTGGCGCACCTGGCCGCGCCCGGGATGATGAATACGGTAATGATACGTTGCGTCCACCGCGCCCCGCGCGAAGATGTCCGTGGACTGTGCGCGGAGACGCGCGAAGTCTTCCGGCAGAATCGTCTTCAGCCAGTCAATCTGCGGAACCGGTGCGTCACCTTCGGGCAAGGCGTGCAGGCTTCGCGCATCCGCGCCGCAATCGATCAGCCCGGCCATGAAATCATGGCGGAACGTGCCGATATGGCCGGCCTCCATGCTCAGGCGGAGAAATGCCTCGCTCGCACGCAGACGTTCCTCTGCGGCGCGGCTGTCGGTGAGATCCTGAACGATCCCTAACAGGCGCAGCGGCTTGCCATCCGCGTCCCGCCTGGACACGACAACGCCCACATGGGCCCACAGGCCGGTGCCGTCCGGCCGGAGATAGCAGACATCCGCGTCCCAGCGCCCCCGGGCGAGAACGCCCGCGCGCCGCTCCTCTCCCATGGTGGCAAAGAACTCCGGGCGGACCACGTCTTCCGGCCGCAATCCGCCGAGCAATGCCGCTTCCGTCAGCCCGGTCATGTCGCAGAAGCGGTGGTTGACGCGAAGGAACCGCCCGTCGTCGGCGTCCGTCT
>CAZZYR010000346.1:0-3247 GCA_964658235.1 uncultured Acetobacteraceae bacterium
CTCCGTGGACGGGCTACCCTATCCGTCTTGGGCCACCGTAGTCCTATTCAGGACATTCGGGCAACCGGTCTCTTGCACCTGCAGATTACCCCAGAACGGCGTTTGGATCGTGATGCAACCAGCCTCGTATGCCACCCCGGGCGCGCGGTCCCGCGCCAGGAAGGTGGGCCCGTCCAGATCAACGAAGTCGCAAAGCTGGCCGAGGACGAAGGCAGGCGCCATGGATAGCGACGTCCCCATCATGTTGCCGACCATGACGCGCAGGCCGAGCGCACGGGCGCGGCTGGCCATGGCGAGCGCCTCCGAAAGGCCGCCGCACTTGTCGAGCTTGATGTTGACCACGTCGAACCGGCCGGCCAGCGTGTCCATGTCGGCAAGCGACTGCACGCTTTCATCCGCCGCCACCGGGATTGGCCGCGCGGCACCGTCAAGCCATGCTTCCTGTCCAACCGGGTAGGGCTGCTCGACGAGTGCAACGCCGGACTCGCACAGCGCCGGCCAGAGCGCGTCCAGCGTGGCGGGCGTGAAACCCTGATTGGCGTCAACCAGCAGCGTCACGTCCGGCCTGGCAGCGCGCACGGCGCGGACACGCACCGCATCCGCCCCGTCGCCGAGCAGTTTCAATTTGATCGCCTGCGCCGCCATGCAGGCGCGTGCCGCAGCCGCCATGGCGGCGGGAGTATCCGCGCCGAGCGTGAAGGCGGTAACCAGCCGGCGCAAGGGAGACAGACCTGCCAGCGCCCACACCGGTTGCCCGGTGTGGTGCGCCTGCAGGTCCCACAAGGCGCAATCGATGGCGTTGCGCGCGCCCCCGGCCGGCAACAGGCGGGACAGCTCAAGCCGGCTGATGCCGGCTTCGATTTCCGGACGCAGGGCTTTCACCGAAGCTGCCGCCCGGTGCGGCGTGTCGTCCCGATAATAGACGCCGGCCGCTTCGCCGCGGCCGGTGGCTTCGCCGTTGGACAATTCGACAACGAGAACCTGGGATGATGTGAACAGGTGACCGGTGATGCGAAAGGGTTGCGTCAGCCGCCAGTCCTCCACGCGCACGGAGAGCCGCAGGCGGGTGGGCACATCGGGGATCATCTCCGCTGCTCCTCAGGCTTTCGCCGCGCGTCCGGCGGGCCTGCCACGCGCCGTGGCCGTCGGCTCCTTCCGCCTGACGGCTGGCGGTGGCGGCGGATGTCGCAGCGTCGCCGTCGCCTGGCGGGCGGCGTTGTCCAGCAGCTCCTCCTGCGTGGCGGAGCAGACGGAGATCACCAGCGCCTGGTCGCCCTCCTCCACGATGTAGGCGTGGCCCATGCTGCTATCGATGTAGACAGACTCGCCCGGCGAGAGCGTCACAGGCGCGTAGAATTCGGTGTGCACCGACACCTTGCCTTCCAGCACATAGACGAATTCCTGCCCATCATGGCGGAGCATCGGGCCGAACGCTTCGATGGAGCGCGCCTTCAGGCGGCCCAGGACGGGGATCATGTCTTTCTGACGCAGTTCCGGCGACAGGTAGTAGTAGTCGTAATTCGGCGTGGAGACCGGAAGCGCGGAGGCGAGCGTGCCGATGCTGCGCCGTCCGTTTGCCACGGCGACCGCATCATCCTCCGTTTCGGCGAACAATTCCGACATCCTGATGTTCAGCCGTTCGCTGATGGCCTGGAGCTTGTCGTAGGTCAGCGTCAGACGATCGTGCTCCACCTTCGCCAGCGTGGAGAACGGCAGGCCGACGCGCACGCTCATTTCCTTGAGCGTGAGCCCGTGGCGGGTGCGGAGCTCCCGCATGCGGGAGCCGAGCGTGGGTTTGGCGGCCGTGGGCGGCATCGAACCGATCCAGTCTTCTGGGCAAGGGTTGCGGCGGCCAGCTTGGCGCCGAATCATCCTTTTGCGGGACCCTAGCGGGTTCGCACTCTCCTGAACAGGATCATCCGCAGTGCGCGCCACGCGGACCCGAAGGGCTTAAAACGCTGGGCTTTTCCGCGCGCCAGACGCCGGACCGGTTGGATGGACGGATTGACAGAATCCCAAATGGGATAATAGTGTCGTATTCGGAGCATGGCTGCATTTCCGGGAGTGCGCGGCCGCCCCGGGAGAAGCTATGCACCATAAAATCTCGTATCGCCGCAGGCTGGCCGTGGCTGTCGCATCGCTGGTGACGGCGCCCGCCGCGGGCCAGGTTGCCGTGCAACCGCCCGGTCAGGCTGCGCCCGCTTCGCGGCAGGCGGGACCGGTGGCCCCGGCAAACCAGAATGCCATCGAACAGATCGTGGTGACGGCAAGCAAGCGCCGGGAGCTGCAACGCAGCGTGGCGAATTCCGTCACCGCACTTTCCGGCAAGACGCTGGATCGTCTGCGGATCGTGCGGCTGCAGGATCTGGTGGCGCAGGTGCCGGGCCTGTCCCTGGAAGCGGACGACAAGACGGAAGTGCGGATTGTGCTGCGCGGCCTCAACACCGGCAGCGCCGGATCCACCGTCGCGTCCCTGCTGGATGACGTGCCCACCAGTGCCGACAACGCGGTGACCAATGCGGCGATCAACTCGCCCAATTTCGACACCTACGACCTGCAGCGCGTGGAAGTGTTGCGCGGCCCGCAAGGCACGCTCTACGGCGCCACGGCCGAAGGCGGGCTGATCAAATACGTCACCAACCCGCCCGATTTGACGCGGCTTTCAGGTGGATTGGAAACGGGGATAGACGGCACGCCGGACGGCGGCATCGGCGGCAGCCTGAAGGGGTTCGCGAACGTGCCGTTCGCCGACGGCAAGGCAGCGATCCGGCTGACCGGCTGGAACGATTGGGTGCCCGGCTATATCGACAATCCGCACACCGGCAAGACCGACACAAACAGTGCCCAGCAATATGGCTGGCGCGCCTCGCTCCTGGTGCAGCCGATCGAGGCGTTGACGATCCGTCTGACGGCGCAGCGGCAAAGCCTGTTCACCAACAACACCGACTCCATCGATGTGGTTGGCGCAGCAGCCAATCCCGCAGCCCCGCCGGCCAACCAGCTGTCCTTCGTCAACGGGTTGCGCAACGCGACCTATTTCTCCCAGCCGGGCCAGAACGAGGCGGCGCTGTATAACGCAAACGTGGATTACGATCTCGGCGTCGGACATCTGATCTCGATCACCGCGTTTTCGTTTGGCACCTATAATAACCATGCCGATGTCACCAGCACGAATGTCGCGCCGGGACTGCCGATCGGCGCCTATTTGAGCCAGGCTGCATACGGCGTGCCCCTCGCGGTCGATGAG
>CAZZYR010000347.1:0-3236 GCA_964658235.1 uncultured Acetobacteraceae bacterium
AGAGCACAGAGGACACGGAGTTAGACAACGAGACGACGAAGTCCGTTCTTAAACAGGACAGTGTTGAAATTCATCAGCAGCCGATTTTGCAATTTGACAGGCGTAGATAAGTCAACAGTTGGGCTTCGTGCGGGCGGGTCAGGAGTCAACGGATTTGATTTCGACGATGACTATGTCTTCAACCACCATATCCAGCCTGTAGCCGGCCTCCAGTCTGACGCCTTCATATTCAATCGCCAAAGGCACCTGACGATTGACCCGAATATCGCGCAGATCGAGTTCCCGCGCGAGACAAGCCTCATAAGCCGATTCGAGCAGCCCCGGCCCGAGCGTGCGGTGAATCTTTAAACCCGCATCAACAATGTTCTGCGTCACCCAGTTCGGATCTATGGGCGTCTCTCCGTGCTCTTTGTGATCTCCGTGATCTCTGTGTTCCCTCTTTCGGTTCGCAATCAGCGCGTGCCAACAGCGCGTTCAGCTCACTCCTCGGTCACCGCGGCGATGTCGGGGGCTTTGGGGTTTTTCATGCCGATGACGTGGTAGCCGCAATCGACGTGGTGGACTTCGCCGGTGACGGCGGTGGAGAGGTCTGAGAGGAGGTACAGGCCGGCACCGCCCACTTCGTCGATGCGGACGTTGCGCTCCATGGGGCTGTTCAACTGGTTCCAGCGCAGAATGTAACGGAAATCGCCGATGCCGCTGGCGGCCAAGGTTTTGACTGGGCCGGCGCTGAGGGCGTTGACGCGGATGCCGGCGGCGCCGAGGTCCATCGCCAGGTAGCGGACGGAGGCCTCCAGTGCCGCTTTGGCCACGCCCATCACGTTGTAATGCGGCACCACGCGCTCCGCGCCCAGATAGGACAGCGTCAGCAGCGAGCCGCCTTCCGGCATCATGGAAGCGGCGCGGCGGCACACGCTGGTGAAGGAGAAGCAGGAGATATCCAGCGCCTGCAGGAAGGCCTCGCGCGGCGTGTCCACGTAGCGGCCACGCAGGAACTGCTTGTCCGCGAAGCCGATGGCGTGGACTAGAAAGTCGATCGTGCCCCACTCGGTGCGTATGGCGTTGAACGCGGCATCGATGCTGGGCTCATCGGTCACGTCGCAGGGCAACACGAGTGAGGCGCCGATGCTGGCGGCAAGCGGCCGAACGCGCTTGCCCAGGGCGTCGCCCTGGAAGGTGAAAGCGATGTTCGCGCCCTGCGCCGCGCACGCCGCGGCAATGCCCCAGGCGAGCGAACGGTCATTGGCCACGCCCATGATCACGCCCCGCTTGCCCTGCATCAGCGTTCCGCGCGCGGGCAGCGTCTGAGTGGAGTCAGGCATAACGGTCCCTAGCATGGTATCGGATGGGGGGTGGTGGCACAGTGGGACGCCGCAAAGCAAGGCTGGGGACGCGCGGCTTGAGCGGATCGGCGGATAAGCCGATGATATCCTTCACCCTGGCCCGCGCCCGCCACTCATTGGACCCCATCCATGCAGGACGATCCGTTCATCCTCTTCGACACCTGGCTGGCGGAGGCAAGCAAACGGGAACTCAACGATCCCAACGCGATGACGCTGGCGACCGCGACCGCGGACGGCCGGCCCAGCGCGCGGATGGTGCTGCTGAAGGGGGCGGACCGGGATGGCTTCGTGTTCTACACCAACACGCAAAGCCGCAAGGCCGGCGAATTGCTCGGCAATCCGGAAGTGGCGCTGCTGTTCCATTGGAAAAGCCTCGGCCGCCAGGTGCGGATTGAAGGGTTGGCCGAAGCGGTGCGCCCGGAGGAGGCGGACGCCTATTTCGCCACGCGGCCGCGCATATCCCGGCTGGGCGCGTGGGCGTCCGACCAGTCCAGGCCGCTGGCGGACCGGACGACCCTGGAGGCGCGGCTGGGTGAGCTGGAGGCGCGCTATCCGGGCAACGCGATCCCCCGCCCGCCGCATTGGTCAGGTTACCGCGTGCGGCCGGATTGCTTCGAGTTCTGGCAGGACATGCCGTTCCGGCTGCATGACAGGACGGTGTTTACGCGCAGTAACGGGCATTGGGCGACGCACAAGCTTTTTCCCTGAAGGCAACCAACAGACAAAAGTGTTTCAGGTTCTTTTTTTAAAAAAGAACTGCTTCCTGCCTAGTTTCATGCACGACTTACGCACGCCTTACCACGTCATCCAACGCTGAAAGCACCCGGGTCGAGCGAGGCTAGACGACGTCAAGAAATGCACGCCGTTCCAACGGTTGCGCGCGCTGCGGCTGATGGACGCGGTTGATCGGCGTGGGATCGGTCGAGACTCCATGCAAGATTATCGTTATCCGACTTGGATAAAACGCGTTTCCCTAAGTCGCGTCTGGTTTGCCAATCTCGCTGATCGCTCGCGGGCGCCGTGTTACCCCACCTTATCCTGCCAGCGGACAGTGGCCGCACCAAGCGCGTTTGAAAGCGCAGTGCCGTCTTGTGAGTTTTGCAAATAGCCAGGCTCGAAGGCTGGTTTGCCCGAAAGTACGCACTTTGGCTAGCGTATCGGCATCCTTGCTGCCCACGCATACTACTTTCATGCTTTCGGTGACCGCCGAATCCTGCATAGTAATGTTGGCGATGCCTGTGTAGAACGAGGCGGCTTTTGCCGGCAACGGACTCGTGCGTGGCGCGATTGAGCGCTCCCCGGAGCGTATATGTGAGGCTGCACATCGGCTGGATACTGACGCGGCGGAGCTCGAGCAGGGTCAGCCCTGGAGTAATATTCGCGATATGGGCAATCGGCGGCGCCACGCTCGCGACCGGATCGGCGCCCTAAAGTCGTGGGTGCCGCGTTTGCAGGGGCCGGCTGTGTGTTGCCGCTCGACGTTTCCGCGGAGGAGGCGTTTGCGGCCCTGGCATCGGACGCGCACGTGGTGTGGCTGGATAGTGGCGGACCGGTGAGTTCGCGCAGCCGATATAGTTACGTGGCGACGGACCCGTTCCGGGTGGTGCGGGGGGATGATCCCTTCGGGGCGCTGGCGGAGGGGTTGGCGGCGTTTCAGGATGCGGCGTTGGGGGCGCCAGTGCCATTTGCCGGCGGGGTAATCGGGTTTCTGGGGTATGAGGCGGGGGCGGCCCTGGAGCGGGTGCCGCGTCATGACGGGCCGGCGGGGATGCCGGGGTCCTGGCTGGGATTTTATGACGTGGTGCTGGCGTTCGACCGGGTGGAGGGGCGCGGGTGGCTGCTGTCCTCGGGGTTGCCGGAGTTGGCGCCGGGGCGGCGGGCGAGGCGGGCGGC
>CAZZYR010000348.1:0-3231 GCA_964658235.1 uncultured Acetobacteraceae bacterium
TATGTGGCCCATCCGCCGCAGGCGCGCGTGCCGTTTGCAACGCAGGGAACAGAAGAGACAGGTCATTACGGTTTCTAATAGTAGCGACTTGCAGGATCGTTACATGCCCGACGCGTCTTTACCGGTTCTTTATGGTGGCCAGACTGGTTCGGAATTGCGTGCAAAAAACTTTCTGCTTGCCAAGCAGGGCCTCTGTAGTCTCAATGTTGCCAACACATCACAGCTCCGCGATCCGGGCAGCGCGCCTGGAACCCGCCACCCCACCATGTAGACCGCATGCGCCAGCCTGGACTGCGCCCCGAAGCCGCCCTGTTCCTGGCCATGCCAGTCCTCGCCAGCCTTGCTGCCATTCCCACGGCACACGCCACCCCCACAGTGCGGGATGCCGCCCACGCCTACACGGAAAGCGGCGAAGCCACCTGGTATGGCCCCCGCCATGAGGGCCTCAAGACCACCAGCGGCGAACGCTTCGACAGCCACCTCATGACGGCCGCCCACCCCAGCCTGCCCATGGGCGCCTATGTCCGCGTCACCCTGGCGTCCAACGGCCACTCCGTGATCGTCCGCGTCAACGACCGTGAGCCGCCCCACGGCGTGCGGTGCATCGATCTCTCCCATGAAGCCGCCATCCGCCTGGGCTTCGCCGGCCGCGGTGTGGCGGACGTCACCCTGGCGCAGATCACGCCGGAGGAAGCGCGCGCGGCCAGCAGCGAGGCAGGGGACTCCCAGGAACTCGCCGAAGCACCCGATGATGCAGTGGCGATCGACGCCCCTTCAGTGCGTCATGCTAGTGCGCGACATGGTCGGCGACATACGCACCACGCGCGCCGATAGGCTTCTCGTCGCCTGACGTGCTGTCCTGCGTCGTCTGCAGTTCCAGCTCCGCGTTCAACTCCGCGCCAACCAGCACCGCCAGCGCGCTGACGTAGAACCACATCATCACGCCAACCACCGCGCCCAGCGGGCCATAGGTCGCGTCGTAGCTCGCCAGATGCTGCACGTAGAAACTGAACACGGCTGAGGCCGCCAACCAAAGCAGCGTCGCCACCGCCGATCCCGGCGTCACCCAGTGCCAGGACGGGGACCGGCGGGACGGCCCGAAGCGATACAGCAGGGACAGCGCCAGCAGCACGAACACCACCAGCGCCGCCAGGCCGCTGACCCGCGCGATCAGCGCGGCATAGGCGGACACCCCGAAAAACCCCTCCAGCACCGGCAGCAGCACCAGGGTCGCCAGGCCGATCACCGCGGCCAGGATCCCGCCCAGCGTCATCCCCAGCGCCGTCAGTTGGTAACTGAGGAAGCTCCGCTGTTCCCGTTCCTCATAGGCCAGGTTCAGCGCGCCCAGGATGGATTTGACGCCGGTGGAGGCGGACCATAATGCGATCAGGATGCTCAGCACCAGGCTGAACGTGAGTGTCCCGGCCGGCTTGCTCACCAGCATCTGCACCCGGTCCGCGATCAGGTGAAAGGCGGCGGGCGGCAGCAGATCCTGCAGCACCGCCAGTTGCGGCTGCACCGTGGCCGGATCGAACGCCAGGCCGTAGATAGACACCAGCATGGAGATCGCCGGAAACAGCGCCAGCGTGGCGTAGAACGCGCAGCCGGCCGCACTAAGTGAAATCCGGTCCGTGATCACCTCGCGCGCCGTGCGCACGATCACCCGCCGCCAGCCGGCCCACGGGATATCCAGCGGCCGCCGCGCCATCCGGCCAAGCCGCGCCGCATCCGGGATGCGGGCAACCGACTCGGCGCTCATCATGTCGCCACGGGCGCGGGGGACGGGGGTGGGATCCATTGCCGGCACTCCAAAACAAGCAGTTCTTTTTTGAAAAAAAGAACCAAAAAACTTTTGTCTATAAGCCCGCGGCTGTTTCGACGCGCCGGGCGCACTGGATAAAAGTTTTTTGCTTCTTTTTTTCAAAAAAGAAGTCTTCCTGCCTTCACATATCCGCCAAGCCCACCGGGAGCCAAAAATGACGCCCAAGATCGCCAGCTTCCTGCAATCGAAACATCCCGCCACCCCCTGCCTCGTCCTGGACCTTGACCGCGTCGAACAGAATTTCGCGGACATGCGCGCCGCGTTCCCGAACGCTCATATTTACTACGCCATCAAGGCCAATCCCGCCGCCCCCATCCTGCGGCGGCTGGTGGCGCTGGGCAGCCACTTCGATGCCGCGAGCTGGCAGGAGATCGAGCTGTGCCTGGAAGCGGGCGCCGCGCCGGACCGCATCTCCTTTGGCAACACCATCAAGAAGGCCTCCGCCATCCGCCAGGCCGCCGCCGCCGGCATTGGACTGTTCGTGTTCGACAGCGTGGAGGAACTGGAGAAGATCGCGCGCAACGCGCCTGGCGCCCGGGTGTTCTGCCGCCTTGCCGTGGGCACCGCTGGTTCCGTCTTTCCGCTGACGCGCAAGTTCGGCACCGGCATGGACATGGCGCGCACGCTGATGCTGCGCGCCCGCGACCTGGGGCTGGAACCTTTTGGCCTGTCCTTCCATGCCGGCAGCCAGCAGACCCGCCCGGAGGCGCATGAAGCCGCAATAGGCCAGGTGGCGATGCTGTTCGACGAGCTGGACCAGGCCGGCATGAAGCTGCGCATGATCAACCTGGGCGGCGGTTTCCCCACGCGGTATGACGAGGACATTCCGGACATCTCGGTGTTTGCAGACGGCATAGACCGCGCCATGCGATTTCACTTCGGCAACACGCTGCCGGAAATGCTGATCGAGCCGGGCCGGTTTCTGGTGGGCAACGCCGGACTGGTCAGCGCGGAGGTGGTGCTGGTGAGCCACCGCGCGGAACATGAGGATCTGCGCTGGGTGTATCTGGATATCGGCCGTTTCGGCGGCTTGTCCGAGACCGAAGCGGAGGCCACGCGATACGTGATCCGCACGCCGCACGACGGCACGCCGGAGGGTGCCTGCGTGATAGCCGGGCCCACCTGCGACAGCGCGGACATTCTGTATGAAAAGCAGCCATACCGGTTGCCGCTGGCGTTGAAATCCGGCGACCGGATCGAGATCCTTGCAGCGGGGGCCTATATCACGACGTATGCGACAACGGGGTTCAACGGGTTCCCGCCGTTGCAGGAGCATTATATCTAGTTTGCTTGCCCGGTTTGGTTAGGCAAGGAAGCAAGATTCACCACGAAGACACGAAGAAGAACGAGCAAGACACGAAGAGCACGAAGAAGCCAGGAAGCAACAACATTGCCTTCCTCTTCTTCGT
>CAZZYR010000349.1:0-3230 GCA_964658235.1 uncultured Acetobacteraceae bacterium
CCTCGAACAGGCGGTGTGCGGCATCGGGGGCAGAGAGAAAGATATCCATGTCGGGCGGCGGCGGCTTGGACGGCTTGGCCTCGGCATGATCAGGGGCCAGGGCGGGCAGCACATTGATCGTCGGTCCGCCGCCTGTGTCCGGCTGCTTGTCCTGGGAGGCTTCGTCCTGGCTTTTCTCGGTGGGTTTCACCGTGGCGCGGATGACCATCAGCTTGTTGAGCACGTCAAACCAGAAGGGCGCGCCGAGGGTGACGGCGAAGGCGGTGAGCAGGTAGCCGACGGCGATCTCCAGCCAGAAGAAAATTGTGGCCAGGGACGCCGCGAGTGGGCTTTCGCCTGGCGCGGGTTTCGGCGGCGCGATCTTAGCCGTGTCCGTCCAGCCGATCGGCAGGCCGGTGGAGTCCATAGTCGCGGCTACGTCCTTCATCGACAGCGCGTCCTTGCAGGCGTCAGCGGTGGCGCATTTCTGAGGCAGGGCCTCGGTCATTGCGATGGCGGCGTGGCGCGCGCTGGGGCTGGTGAGCAGGGACTGGGCGATGATGATGGTGTTGACGTTGAGGGCAACGGCGCTGAGCAGGCCGAGCACGAAGATGATGCGCTGGCTGCGGCGCTTGTACCATCCGGAGACGCGGTCCATGGCGCTGTCGAACCAGGCTTCCAGGTTGGTGGCGAGCGTGTCGATATCGCCTTCGGCGGTGTCGATGGCGTGGGTGAGCGCAATGCGGACCTGTTGGTTCTCGATGCCCTCGGCCATCAGGCGAAGCTGCTGGAGCGGCGGGGCGGCGGCGGGTTTGCCGAGGCTGTCCGGCGGCGCCAGTTCGCCGCGCCCGGCCTGGTCGATCAGAGCGAGCACGAAATTGCGCGTGGGAAGGTAGGAGGGGAGCTTCTTGCGAAAATCCGGCTGGCCCACATCGCCCTGCATCAGGCCGCGCACCAGCGGGTGCTGGTAGATGACCTTGGCGATGCGCTCGCCGTCCGCAAGGCGGGCCGGGTCGTTGAACAGTTCGCAGATGCCGTCGAAGAGATACTTGCCGCGCGCCTTGAGGACCGTCTCGATCATTTCGTGGATGGAGGCGAGCACGAGGCTGGAGAGGAAGAAGATGAAGCTCAGGCCTATGCCGACTTCCAGCGAATCCGAAAGCTGCATCGCGCGAACCCCAAGATTTCGTTTCGGTTAGGGTAAGAGTAAGCCCTTCTTTTTTGAAAAAAAGAAGCAAAAAACTTTTGCTCTCGAAAGACCGACGCCGTGGCAATGGCCGCTGTCGTTCCTGAGAACGAACTACGGGCTTGTCAGGCCCGGCGCGCCAGCAGAACCGCCATGCGGTCCGCGAGGCCGCGCGGCCGGGCCGACGCGGCGCGCAGGTCCCGGCGTGCCAACACCGCCGGCAGCGCCGCGGGGATCAGCGCCTTCGGCCAGGTTTGGGGTGCGCCGAGCAGCTCGCGGGCGGCGGTGGCGATGGATGTGCGCAGCGGAGCAAACGCAGGGTCGCCCGGATTGGCGATCAGCCCCTCCGGCGTGAAATTGTGGCTGGCCAGGAGTGATCCTGGAAGCAAACACCGGCCCTGGGCGGCGAAAGCGGGGATGTTGCGGAGCTGGCCGGCGGCCCCGATGCCGGCGCCTAGGGCGCGCAGCCGGGACTGATGGGAAGGAGACGCGCCCAGGGCGATGCCGGCGGCGAGCGTGAGGGACCCCGGGCCTTGATGAAGCCAGTCCAGCCAATCAGCCATCGCGTCCGGCACACCTTCGGCCTCGGTGTCCCGCGCCGCGATCATGGCGAGAAGGGGGGCCTGCGTGAGGCGGCCATCCGCCAGGGCAGCATACAAAGGCGTGGCGACCTCATGCGGCTTGGCGCTGCCTTCGACGACTTCGCGCCACCAGTGCAGGCGGATCAGGGCAAGGCCGGGCGTGCTGGCGACTTCGCAGGCGCGGGCGAGTTCGTGGTTGAAAGCGTAGAGGGTGAAGAGCGTTTCGCGCTGCGCGGCGGGGGCGCGCAGCGTGCACAGGTAACGGTCCGGGTCATGGCGGCGCAGGAAGGGGCCAAGGGAGGACGGCGCATGGCTGCCGGTCATCGGCTTGACGCCCGAACGGCGGAACAATAGCGGTGCCGGGCGTTGTCGTTGCGTGGCGGCCTTGCGCGGCCAGCCAAGCGACGCGCCCTTTGTCCAGATGGAGATTGCCCATGGCTTTCGAACTGCCCCCCCTGCCCTTTTCCACCAGTGCCCTGGCCGGCGCCGGCATGTGCCAGGAGACACTGGAGCTGCATCACGGCAAGCACCACCAGGCCTATGTGACCGCGCTGAACGGGTTCGTGGAGAAGGACTCCTCGCTGCAGGGCAAGAGCCTGGAGGAGATCGTGACGCTGACCGCGCAGACCCCCGGGCCGGTGTTCAACAACGCAGGCCAGCATTGGAACCACATCCTGTTCTGGCAGAATTTGTCGCCCACCGGCGGCAAGATCCCCACGGCGTTGCAGGCGAAGATCGACAGCGATCTCGGCGGGACCGAGAAATTCAAGGAGGCATTCAAGGCGGCCTCCGTTGGGCAGTTCGGCTCCGGCTGGGCGTGGCTGGTGCTGGGCAAGGATGGCAAGCTGGCGGTGACGAAGACCCCCAACGGCAGCAATCCGTTGGCCACCGGCGAGGGCCGCGTACTGCTCGGCCTCGATGTGTGGGAACACAGCTACTACCTGGATTTCCGTAACCGCCGCCCTGACTACGTGACCAACTACCTGGACAAGCTGGCCAACTACGAGTTCGCCGAGGCCCAGCTCCACGCAGCGTGATGAACCTGCCGCAAGATAAATCGTGACTTTGAATGAGCGTCGGGCGCACTGTCCGACGCTCTCTTTTTTTTGGCACACGTCGCGTTTTGATTGGAGTCTCAACCCTTGACGAATTCCCTTACTGGCCCGTTCGCGCTGCCGATGATGATGACCGAGCTGGCCATGGCGTCCTGGGAGACTGTGTGGCACCGCACCACGCTGATGGCCACCGGGGCCTGCACCTCGGAAGAATACGAGCGGATGGTGCATGAGAAGATGCGCGCGGTGCAGCTGTCCAGCATGGCGCTGATGACGGGGAAGCAGCCGGAAGATGTGCTGCGGCCGTTTCATAAGCGGGCGACGGCGAATGCGAAGCGGCTGAGGGAAGTCTAAGGCAGCAGTTCTTTTTTGAAAAAAAGAACCAAAAAACTTTTTCTCGGCTGTCGCGGACTCAACTGATAAAGTTTT
>CAZZYR010000350.1:0-3223 GCA_964658235.1 uncultured Acetobacteraceae bacterium
CCACCCGCTGGAAATCACCATCCAGGACACGGACGGCCATATCGTCCGCCACTTCACCAGCGCCGATCCCGCGCCCGCCCCGGACCCCGCCAAAACCGATGCCGCCCCCGAATGGCTCTCGCCACCGCCGCCGCCCGCCGCCACCCCAGGCAGCCATCGCTTCGTCTGGGACCTGCATTACCCTATCCCCGCTGCGCTCGCCGGGCTGAGCACGCCCGCGGAAGGCGTCTGGGCACCCCCCGGCACCTACACAGTCATCCTCAAAGCGGACGGCCAGGAAAGCCGCCAAACCCTGCGCCTCCGCCCGGATCCCCGCCTCAGCCTCCCCCCCGGCGCCCTGCAATCCCAGTTCGCCCTCGCCCGCGCCATCGAAGCCGCCCGCGTCGCCTGCCAGGACGCGCTGGCCAAAGCCACCGCCCGCCACATGGACTCCCTCATCGGCGCCCAGCCTGAAACACCCGCGGACGCCGCCACCACCCCACCCCCCCGCGTGGACGGCCTCTCGGACATCGCCACCCGCCTCACCAAACTCGCCCAAGCCGTGGACGGCGCCGACGCCCTCCCCACCCCAGACGCCATCGCCGGCTTCCAACTCGCCTCAACCGCATTGGCCAAAGCCCAGGCGGCGCTGAAATGAGCCAGCCGCAAGATCATCAGCCGAAGCAAGCAAGATTTCACCACGAAGACACGAAGAAAGACCAAGACACGAAGATCACAAAGAAGCCGGGAAAGAACCGTGTTTTAAGCATCAAACCAGAACGCCAAAAATCCTCTCTCTTAGCCTTCTTCTTCGTGCGCTTCGTGGCTTTCCCTTCTTCGTGCCTTCGTGGTGAAATCCTGCTTCCTGCCTCCTGCAGCCCCAGCCCCCCCCGGAGTGCCCTCATGCGCCTCACCGCTGCCCTCCTCCTCACCCTCGCCCTCACCCCCGCCGCCGCCGCGCAAATCGACCCGTCCCTCTTCTCCGCGATGCAGTGGCGCAATATCGGCCCCTTCCGTGGCGGCCGCGCGCTCGCCGTCACCGGCGTCCCCGGCGAGCCCAACATCTTTTACTTCGGTGCCGCCGCCGGCGGCGTTTGGAAAACCACCGATTTCGGCGCCACCTGGAAACCCATCTTCGACGCTGAAAAGATCTCATCCATCGGCGCCGTCGAAGTCGCCCCCAGCAACCACAACATCCTCTATGTCGGCACCGGCGAGGGCGCGCTCCGCGGCAACATCACGTTCGGCGACGGTGTCTATAAATCCACCGATGCCGGCAAAACCTGGTCCAACATCGGCCTGCACGACACCCGCCAGATCGGCGCCCTCATCATCGACCCGAACAACCCGGATATCGTCCTCGTCGCCGCCATCGGCCACGCCTTCGGCCCCAACAGCGAACGCGGCATCTTCCGCACCACGGACGGCGGCAAAACCTGGACCAAAACGCTCTACAAGGACGACAACACCGGCGCCATCGACGTCACCTTCAATCCGCACGATTCGAAAATCGTCTACGCCGCGCTCTGGCAAGTCCGCCGCCAGCCCTGGAACTTTTCGTCCGGCGGCCCCGGCAGCGGCCTCTACAAATCCACCGACGGTGGTGCCACCTGGACGCAACTGAAAGGCCACGGCCTGCCTGACGGCATTCTCGGCCGCATCGACGTCTCCGTCTCCGCCGCCGATGACAAGCGCGTCTACGCCATGGTCGAAGCCAAGGACGGCGGACTCTACAAATCCGATGACAGCGGAGACCACTGGGAACGCGTCAGCCAGGACGGCCGCATCCGCCAGCGCGCCTGGTATTTCTCGAAGATCTACGCGGACCCGCAGGCCATCGACACGGTCTACGCCCTCAACACCGGCATGCTGCGCTCCAAGGACGGCGGCAAATCCTTCGATCTCGTCTCCGCCACCCACGGCGACCACCACGCCCTCTGGATCGATCCCACGGACGACAAGCGCCTGATCAACGCCAACGATGGCGGCGCCAGCATCTCGCTCGATGGCGGTGACACCTGGTCCACCCAGGACAACCAGCCCACCGCGCAATTCTACCACGTCGCCACGGACATGCGCTTCCCCTACTGGGTCTATGGCGCGCAGCAGGACAATTCAAACCTTGCCGTCGCCAGCTTCAGCGATGACGGCGTGATCGGCCCGCGCGACTGGTATCCCGCCGGCGGCGGCGAATGCGGCTTCGTCCTCCCTGATCCGCGCGATGCCCAAATCATCTACAGCAATTCCGAAAACGCCATCGGCCGCTACAACCGCCACGCCCAGCAGGTGCAGGACATCAGCGCCTTCCCCGTGGACAATTCCGGCCATCCCGCCAGCGAACTCGAACACCGCTTCAACTGGACCTCGCCGCTCATGCTCTCCCCGCACGATCCGGACGCGCTCTACGCCGCCTCCGAAGCCGTGTGGAAATCCACCAACCACGGCGCCTCCTGGAAAATCATCAGCCCCGACCTCACGCGAAACGACAAATCCAAGCAAACCGCTTCCGGCGGCCCCCTCACCAAGGACATCACCAGTGTCGAGTATTACGACACCATCTTTGCCCTCTCCGAATCCCCCTTGAAGAAAGGCATGATTTGGGCTGGCACGGATGATGGCCTGGTCCAGCTCACCCAGGACGACGGCGCCCACTGGAGCCAAGTCGCCCCCACGGACCTAAAACCCTGGAGCACGGTCAGCATGATCGAGCCCTCGCCCCACGATGCCGCCACCGCCTACATCGCCGTCGATCGCCACAAGCTGGATGATCTCGCGCCCTACGCCTGGAAAACCGCCAACGCCGGCAAATCCTGGACCCCTATCTCCGCCGGCCTCCCGCAAGGTGCGGTCGTCCACGCCGTTCGTGAAGACCCCGTCCGCCGCGGCCTGCTCTACGCCGGCACCGAACTCGGCGTCTTCGTCTCCTTCAACGATGGCGCGGACTGGCAGCCCCTCCAGCTCAACCTCCCCGCCAGCCCCATCCACGATCTCGTCATCAAGAACGACGACCTGGTCGTCGCCACCCACGGCCGCGCCTTCTGGGTCCTGGATGACGTGACACCGCTCCGCCAGCTCCGTCCGCAAATGGCGCAAACCGCCACCGTGCTCTTCACCCCTGAAAAAGCAGTCCGCCTGTTCTACCCCGACGACGTTGAGTCCCGTCACCCCGTCGGCCAGAACCCGCCCGCCGGCGCCATCATCGATTATGCGCTGAAATCCGCCCCCAAAGGCGAACTCACCGTCG
>CAZZYR010000351.1:0-3222 GCA_964658235.1 uncultured Acetobacteraceae bacterium
AGGAAGGCCTTCTTTTTTGAAAAAAAGAAGCAAAAAACTTTTGTTTGTTGGACCCGACACGTTGCCGCGACGCGCACCGAAAGGCGCAAAAGTTTTTTGGTTCTTTTTTTCAAAAAAGAACTCTTGCCTTAAAAAATCTCAAACAACCCCGCCGCTCCCATGCCGCCACCCACGCACATCGTCACCACGCCCCACTTGGCGCCACGGCGATGCCCCTCGATCAACACGTGGCCGGCCATGCGGGCGCCGGACATGCCATAGGGGTGGCCGATGGAGATGGCGCCGCCATCAACGTTGAGCTTGGCGGGATCGATGCCGAGGCGATCCCGGCAGTAGATCACCTGCACGGCGAAGGCTTCGTTCAGCTCCCACAGGTCGATGTCATCCATGGTGAGGCCGTTGCGCTCCAGCAGGCGCGGGACGGCAAAGACGGGGCCGATGCCCATCTCGTCCGGCTCACAGCCGGCGACGGCGAGGCCGCGCAGGGCGCCGAGCGGGGTGAGGCCGCGGCGGGAGGCTTCGGCGGCTTCCATGACCACGCAGGCGGACGCGCCATCGGAGAGCTGGGAGGCGTTGCCGGCGGTGATGGCGTGGCCTTCGCCGCGGACGGGCTTGAGGGCGGCGAGGCCGTCCAGCGTGGTTTCGGGGCGGTTGCCTTCGTCCTTGGAGAGCGTGACGGCGCGATGGCTGACTTCGCCGGTGGCTTTGTCAGCCACAGCCATGTGGGTTTCGAAGGGGACGATCTCCTCGCGGAAGCGGCCGGCTTCCTGGGCGGCGGCGGTGCGGCGCTGGCTTTCCAGCGCGTAGTCGTCCATCGCCTGGCGGGTGATCTGGTAGCGCTGGGCGACGGTTTCGGCCGTATCGATCATGGCCATGTAGATGTCCGGCTTGTTGGCCAGCAGCCATTCGTCACGCGCGCGGAACTGGTTCATGTGTTCGTTCTGGACCAGGCTGATGCTGTCCAGGCCGCCGCCGATTGCAATGGGCACGCCATCGAACATCACGCGCTGGCTGGCGATGGAGATGGCCTGCAGGCCGCTGCTGCACTGGCGGTCCACGGTGGTGCCGGAGGTGGTGACATTCAGTCCGGCGCGCACGGCGGCCTGGCGGGCCACGTTGCCGCCGGTGGTGCCCTGTTGCAGCGCGCAGCCGAGAATGACGTCCTCGATCTCGCCAGGCTCCAGCTTGGCGCGCGCGACGGCCTGCGCCACGGCGTGGCCGGCCAGTGTGGCACCTTGTGTGTCATTGAAGGCGCCCCTGTAGGCGCGCCCGATCGGCGTGCGGGCGGTGGACACGATAACGGCTTCGCGCATCAGACACTCTCCCTGCGGTCCGCGATCATTGCGCGGCCGCGTTGTTGCAGACCATTGGCTATGCCAACTCTTGCTGTGAACCGCCCCGCGTGGCTGGACCGCCCGCGGCACGTTTGCCATAGTACAATGTCGGGTGTTCACCCTAAGCCTGTCAACGCGCCGGAACCAACATGGCCGAGCCAAAGCCCACAACGCGCGAGCGGATACTCGAAGTGTGCCGCACATTGTTCAATGAGCGCGGACCCGCGGAAGTGACGACATCCGAGATCGCAACCGGGGTGGGGATCAGCGAAGGCAATTTGCACTACCATTTCCGACGCAAGGAACAGATCGTCATCGCGCTGTTCGACCAGTTCGAGGCGGCGCTGGAGAGGACGGGCATTCCGCCACAAGACCTGCTGCATCGTCCGCAGCCGCACCGGCAATATCTGGCAGGCTGGTTCAACACAATGTGGGAATGGCGGCTGTTCTATGCAGCGGGCATCTATCGGCTGGCGCCGATGCTGCAGCCACGCCTGATGCAGCTGACGGATTCCGGCCAAGCGCATATCCGGCAGGTGCTGGAAGGGCTGGTGGCGGACGGCGTGTTGGCGGCCACGCCTGCGGAGCTGGACCGGCTGGTGGTGAATGCCTGGATCGTGGCGAGCTACTGGATCGATTACCTGCGGTCTCGCCAGGGCGTGGAGACGATCACGCGCGATCATTTGCGGTGGGGGTATGCGCAGGTGGAGGCGCTGTTTTCACCGTATGCGGTGGCGGCACAGGCTGCGGGCGCGCGGCGATTTGCTTAAGAGGAAGAAAGCGCTTCTTTTTGAAAAAAGAAGCAAAAACTTTTTTCCTTGGGTGGGGCGTGAATGACTGAGACGGTGGTGGTGCGGGAACAGCATCGGTTCGATGAAGGGGCGCTGACCGGATACCTGGCGGCGCAGCTTCCGGAAATCACGGCGCCTGTCGCCATCAGGCAGTTCCAGGGCGGACAATCCAATCCAACGTTCCTGATGACGGATGCGGCGGGGCGGCGATACGTGCTGCGCAAGAAGCCGCCCGGCGCCATCCTGCCATCCGCGCACGCTGTGGAGCGCGAATATGCCGCCATGCGCGCGCTGCGGGACACGGCGGCCCCGGTGCCCGCGGCGCGGCTGCTGTGCGAGGATCCGGCGATCATCGGCACGCCGTTCTACGTGATGGATTACATCGACGGGCGCGTGCTGACCGATCTGCGGCTGTCCGATATCCCGAAAGCCGAGCGCGCAGGCTATTACCTTGCCATGGCGGACGGGCTGGCCGCACTGCACGGCGTGGATTGGCGCCGTGCGGGGCTGGAGGGTTTCGGCCGGCCGGATGCGTATCTGGCGCGCCAGATAGGACGCTGGACAAAGCAGTATCTGGCGTCCGACCCGGAGCCGAACGCGGATATGGAAGCGCTGATCGCGTGGCTGCCGGCGCATTTGCCGCCGGACGAGCCGGCGGTGATCGCGCATGGCGACTATCGGCTGGGCAATCTGATATTCGCACCGGAGGGGCCGCGTTTATTGGCGATTCTGGATTGGGAACTGGCGACGATCGGCCACCCGATGGCGGATCTTGCCTATCTGGCTTCATTCTATCGGCTGCCGCAGAACGGCGACCCATTCAAGGGATTGGGCGGCGCCGATCTCGGGGAGCTGGGGTTGCCCAGCGAAATGGACCTGGTGAATCGCTACTGCACGGCGGTGGGGCGCGAGTTCCCGGCCCGGGAGTGGCCGTTCTACTTGGCGTTTTCGCTGTTCCGGTCAGCGTCTATCGGCTGGGGGGTGTATGACCGTTCCCGGCGTGGCAACGCGGCGGATGCGCGGGCGCATCTTTATGGGGATATGTGCAGGACGTGTGCGCGGATTGGGTGGGGGATAGCGAAGGAAGGCCTTCTTTT
>CAZZYR010000352.1:0-3218 GCA_964658235.1 uncultured Acetobacteraceae bacterium
ACCGTCAAAGGCGCCATCGTTCTGGACAACGCAGCGCTCGCGGCGGACGGCGCCACCGTCTTCACCGGCACAGCATCGGGCCAGGGTGCCACCCTCACCTTGATGAACGCTTCGGGCCTGACCTTTCAACGCAGCCAGACACTGGATCACGCCGTGATCGCGATCGGCGGGAACAGCGGCATTTTCGTCAGCAGCACCACCGGTGCGGCTGCGCGCCTCACCCTGGGAGCCTCCACCCACGTCACCGTCACCGGTGGCCAGGCCACATTATCGGGCAGCGCCACAACCGCGGCGATCGTCAATCGCGGTGCCATCACCGCCACGGTTGCCGGTTCCGTGCTGCGGTGCGATGGGCTGATCAACACAGGCCACATCACCCTTGCCAATGGCGCCACGTTGACGGGCATGCAGACGAACGCCGGCACCATTTCCGCGGGCGCGGGCGGCGCCGCAATCACCAACTATACCTTCGGTGGCACCACGCTGAACAATGCCGGCCTGATCACTGAAGCCACGGCTGGTGCCACGCTGTCTTTGGCCGGCAGCCTGAACAACACTGGCACCATCGCCGCCAGCAACGGTGCCACCCTGGTGCTCAACGCGGGCTCAACCGGCACGGACGGCACCACCCTGACCAACACCGGCACCATCTCCGTCACCGACGGCGTACTGGTTGCCAACTCGATCACGCTCGACGAACTCGATTCGATCAGGCTCACGCGCAGCTCCGTCCAGATCACCGGTGACCTGAACAATCCCGGCAACGCGTCGCTGCTCGTCGGCACCGGCACGGCGCTCGGGTCCGTCAAGCTGGCCGGCGGTATATCCAACAGCACCGTGGTCGATAGCGGCAACGGACTCGTCTTCTACGGCGCCAATTTCCTCGATAACGTCACCTATGACGGCACTCTGAACATCACCCGTCCACTCACCACGCTCACGATGCTGGATGGGTCCTCAGTTACGTCCAATACCGGAACGGGCCTGATCAATCTCACCGGCGCCGGTGCGGCTCTGCTCTGGAGCAACACTGGCGCGCTGGACAACGCCACGCTGGCCATCGGCAGCAGCACGCTGAGCATCGCGAGCCACCCCGTGGGGGCGCCTGTCTTTGCATCCGGCACTGGATCCACGCAGCTCGGCGCGCATCTGACCATCCGGCATGCCGCCACATACGCCACGCTCGGCGGCGTGCTTTCCGGCGGCTATGCGTCTGCCATCGGCACCATCACCAGCGCGGCCACCATCCAGGCTGGTATCGGTGGCGGCCAGCTTTCCCTGGAAGGCGCGTCCTTCACCACCACGGGCATCATTGCCGTCAGCAACACGGACACCGTCACCGAAGGGGCCACCGCCTTCACCAATGGCGGCGCCATCACCATCGGCGCCGCCAGCACATTCGCCATCGACACCTACAATTACTTTGCCAGCGCCACCTTCGCGGACACGCCTTTCGTCAATTCAGGCAGTATCGCGTTGTCCGGCGGCTCACTGACCGAATTGACGGGCGGAGGCGCCTTCCCGGCCGTGGCCATCCTCAACAACGGCACCATCCGCGGCGCGGGCCTGCTGGATACGCAGGTGGACAACACGGGCGCCATCATCGCCAGCGGCGGCACGCTCACGGCGGACCAGGCCATCTCCGGCACCGGCAGCCTGGTGGTTGGCACCGGCGCCACGCTGAACCTCACCAGCAGCGTGGGCGCCGGGCAGCGCGTCACCTTCGGCGGGGCCAGTGGCGTGCTTGGCCTGGCGCCGGCCGCGTTTCACGGCAAGCTCGTCAGCTTCGTGGCCGGCGACGCGATCGATCTGACGAAGACCGCCGCCACCGCCGCCGCATTCTCCGGCAAGTCCATCATCGTCACCCTGTCCGGCGGCGGCACGATCAGCCTGGGCACCACCTCCGCGCTGTCCGGCAGCCTGGCCACCATGTCGGATGGCAACGGCGGCACGCTGGTGGAATTCGCAGGCTCCAATGTGGTCCTCGCACCTGTGCAAAGCCCGGTTTTTGCGGCCGCCTCCGCTCATCCTGCCTGGGCGCACACCTATCTGCCGGACGCCGTCCAGCCCGCATGGTCCGGTCCTGGCCATGTCCACATGCAGCAGGCCTGAAAACCGGATCGCCACCTTAACGCACTGGCAAACTCGGCTGGCTATCCTCGCCGCATGGCCTTTTTGCGCAAACTCGCCGGCATTGAAACCGCGGACGCCCGTGTCACGCCCGTGGCCGGCCCATCCGCACCGATGCCTGACACACCGCACGCGGATCCGCCCAGGGACCTTTTGGACGCTTGCGAACTGATCGAGGCGGAGCTTGATTCCGCCGCGTTCAGTTGCCGGCGGCAAAGCACCCAGGCCGCATCCCGCTCCGGCACCATGCTGGAGGAAGCGCGCGCCATCGCGGGCGAAGCGGCGGACATTGCTGCCATCGCCAGCTCCGCCAGTCACAATCTGGCGGATGTTGCCGCCGCCGGAGACGAGCTTTCCGCCGCCGGGCGGGAGATCGCCATGCAGGCCGCCCGTTCGTCCGATATCGCCCGCCAGGCCGTCACCACATCGGACACCGCCAGCCAGGCAGTGGCTGAACTGGGCCAGGCCGCCGCGGATGTTGGGCTGGTGGTGCGCGCCATCGCCGCCATCGCATCGCGCACCAACCTTCTGGCACTGAACGCCACGATCGAGGCCGCGCGCGCGGGCGCCGCGGGCCGCGGCTTCAGTGTGGTGGCCGCCGAGGTCAAGGAACTGTCCCGCCAGACAGCGGCGGCAACCCAGGACATCACTGCCCGCATCCGCGCCATCCAGGCCGCCACCGCCGGCAGCGTCACCGCCATGCAGGGCGTGGGTGGCGCGGTGCGGGAAATGGATGCCGCCAACACCGCCGTCTCCGCCGCCATCGAGGAGCAGGAGGCCACGCTGCGCCAGATCGCGGCCCGGCTGCAGGATGCGTCCGCCAACACCGGCCGCGTCGCCGAGACCATCGGCCAGATGGCCGGCCGCGGCGCCGTGCTCGGCCGGCTTTCGGAAGACGCTTATGCGGACATCGCACTTACGGATACCCAAATTGAGGAGCTGCGGTCCAACGTCCAGCTCGTCCTGCGCCGGGTCACCAGCCTCGGTCCGGACTGGAACAGCCAGGTTCCGGTTCAGGCGCCCGGCCGCCTGACAAGCCAAGTCTGGTCAGGCGACGTGCAGGTGCTGGAGCTTTCGGAGACCGCGGC
>CAZZYR010000353.1:0-880 GCA_964658235.1 uncultured Acetobacteraceae bacterium
CTGTCCACCCGGTAATACACGGCCGCCTCCCGCAGCGCCGCCCGCATATGCGGCCCTATCTGCAGCCACACGCTTTCAATCAGCGGCGTCAGCGCGTCGTCCGGCGCAAGGGTGTAGAGCCGCCGGTGAAACGCGAGATTCGTCTCGATCGTCCGCTCGATATCGCCCCGTGCGAACACCTCGTTCACCGTCTCGTCCAGGCGCCGCAACTCCACCAGCCGCGCCGCATCGATGTGCGGCAAAGCGCGCACCGCGGCCGCCCGCTCCAGCAGCACCCGCGCCTCGATCAACGCCGCAAACCGTCCCGCATCCATCGCCGGCACCCGCGCGCGCCGGTTGTCCAGCAGATCCAGCGCCCGCTCCGCCGAAAGCCGTCGCATAGCCTCGCGCACCGGCATCGCACTCGTTCCGAGCAGCGCGGCAAGCCCGCGGATCGTCACCGCCTCGCCAGGCGGAAACCGGCCCGTCATGATGGCATGGCGCAGCCGCCGGTGGACGAACTCCCCCATCGTCTCATTGGTCCGCTGCCGTAACGCCGGCAGACGCAACTGGCTGATCGCATTCATGCGTAACGATTGTGCCAGTGCTGCAAAGCAAGGCAAGGCCTTCTTTTTTAAAAACAAGAAGCAAAAAACTTTTACCCCTATGACCCGACACGCCGGAAACCTCGCGCTCAAATAAAGAAAAGTTTTTTTGGTTCTTTTTTTCAAAAAAGAACGCCTGCCTTGCCTTTGCTCATCCTCCCCGTGCTATCCTCCCCTTTCAGGAGATCCCATCCATGAAACCCGTCATCGGTGTGGTGGCGGACGTGCAGGCCGGCGGCAAGCACATCTCCCACACCGTCCAGCAAAAATACCTCGAGGCCGTCACCGCCGGTGCG
>CAZZYR010000353.1:890-3195 GCA_964658235.1 uncultured Acetobacteraceae bacterium
GCTCGACGACGTCGAGGACCTGTACCTCTACCGGAGGCTCGGGGGCCTCGAGGCCGTCACCGCCGGTGCGAATGCCATCGCACTCATCCTGCCCGCCTACATCGACACCCCCGGCGCCGCATGGACCAACCCGCAGGATCTTAGCCAGATCCTCGCCACACTGGACGGCCTTTTCCTAACCGGCGCGCTCAGCAACGTAGCCCCCGAACACTACGGCGCCGGCCTCCAGGACCCCAATTCTCCCGCGGACCCCGCCCGGGACCGCGTCACCCTTTCTCTCATCCAACAGGCCGTCAGCCTCGGCATCCCCATCCTGGGCGTCTGCCGAGGTTTCCAGGAGATCAACGTCGCCCTCGGCGGAACCCTCCACCAGCAGGTCCATGCCCAGCCCGGCCTGGACGACCACCGCGAGCCGCCCGGCAGCCTCGCCGACCAATACGCCCCCGCCCACCAGGTCGCCTTCACTCCCGGCGGCATGCTCCATCTGTTTTCCGGCATGGATGGGGCAGGGGTGAACAGCCTCCACGGCCAGGGCATAGACCGCCTGGCGCCCTCCCTCGCCGTGGAAGCCACCGCGCCGGACGGTCTCATTGAAGCCTTCCGCCTTGATCGCGCGGATGGATTCCTGCTCGGCGTGCAATGGCACCCGGAATGGGAATTTCGGAACGATCCGCTGAGCGTCGTTATCTTTCGTGCGTTTGGCACGGCGGCGCGGGCGTATAGCGCCAACAAGACAAGACAAAAGGAAGCACTTCTTTTTTGAAAAAAAGAAGCAAAAAACTTTTATCAATCCGACCCGACACGCTGGAAAGATCGCGCGCCTACCCTCACAACAACGGAGCACGCCATTTTGGATTTCACCGCCCCGCCATCCGCATACACGCCGGACTCGCATATTCACACGATGAACCCCGGCAGGCGGGAAGCGCCCTCCGTCCTGGAGGCCTTTGTGGTGGACGTGAACGGCATCGCACGCGGCAAGTGGGTCCCGGCCGAACGCACGGCCGAGGTGATGGCCAAAGGCGTCGCCCTGCCACGCTCTGTCTACGCGCTGGATGTCTGGGGCTGCGACGTTCCCGAAGCCGGCCTCTGTGCCGGAACCGGCGACCCGGACGGCATCTGCATGCCCGTTGAAGGCACCCTGCTGCCTGTCTCCTGGCTGACCCGCCCAACCACCCAAGTCCTACTCCGCATGCTCCAGCAGGACGGCACGCCCTTCTTCGCCGACCCAAGGCAGGTGCTCGCCCGCGTCTGCGACAGGTTCAAGGAAACCGGCCTAACCCCCGTCATGGCGACCGAGCTCGAATTCTACATCATCGACCGGCGCCGTACGCCCCGCGACCCTGTTTCCCCCCCCAGCAGCCATGAAGGCCGCTGGAACGGCTGGCAGACCCAGGTCCTCTCCATCGCCGAACTGCACAGCTTCGAACCCCTGCTGGCGGACATCTTCCACGCCTGCGAACGCCAGAACCTCCCCGCCGACACCGTGGTGCGCGAAAACGGCCCCGGCCAGTACGAGGTCAACCTCAACCACGTCGCGGACCCGCTGATGGCGGCCGACCACGCCTTCCTCCTCAAGCGCATCGTCAAAGGCGTCGCCCGCCAGCACGGCCTGGACGCCACCTTCATGGCCAAGCCCTACGGCAACCTCGCCGGCAGCGGCATGCACGTCCACATGTCCCTGCTCAACGAACTCGGCCGCAACATCATGGCCGAAGCCAATGGCGCCCCTACGGAAGCCCTGCGCCACGTCACCGGCGGCATGCTGGCAACCATGTCCGAAGCCATGCTCCTACTCGCCCCCCACGCGAACTCCTACCGCCGCCTCACCCCCGGCGGCCATGCGCCGACAAACCTCACCTGGGGCATGGACAACCGCAGTGCCGCCATCCGCGTCATCGTCGCCGGCCAGGCCACCCGCGTCGAACACCGCGTCGCAGGTGCGGACTGCAACCCATACCTCGCCATCGCCGGCATCCTCGCCGGCGCCGCCCACGGCCTCCATTTGGAACTCGACCCCGGCCGCCCCATCGACGGCGAGGAACGCGAAGGCCACGACTACCTCCCCGTCAACTGGGACGACGCGATCGACGCCTTCGACGCCAGCGACGTCATGGGAGAGTATCTCGGTCTGGACTATCAGGACCTCTTTTCCGCCTGCAAACGCCAAGAGCAAGCCGAATTCCGCCGCCGCGTCACCGACGTCGAATACGACGCCTACCTTCAATCCGTCTGACCCGTAAGAACCTGTCAGGGCCGGGCTTGACCCGGCCATCCAGGCGGTGCCGCCTGAAGCGTCCACAAT
>CAZZYR010000354.1:0-3193 GCA_964658235.1 uncultured Acetobacteraceae bacterium
ACCTGCTGGATTCGCGCGGCGTGATCAGCGTGTCCGAGCGCGCGAGCTATATCGGACGGGTGCGGACGCTGGCGAAGGGCTGCTGCGAGGGCTGGCTAGCCGGCGAGGCTTGATATCCTAGTCTAGAGCCTTGACCGTGTATGCGGTTGACCAGACACATGCGGCCGGAGCGTCGATTTGTCTGGCTACGCCGAAAAAGCAGGCCGTGGTGGAAGCCGGCCTCCGGCCGATTGTCCGGAGGCTGTCTTCCCCGGCCACGCGCTTTGACTCTACAAGCGCCGCATGCATCTGCCGCCGCCCCGACCCCGGCCCGCCGATCCGCTGATCTCATTGATTGTGCCGGTCTATAATGAGGCCGAGGCGATCGATGCGTTCCTGGAGCATGTCACGCCCGAACTTATGCGGACTGGCGCCCGCCACGAAATCATCTTCGTCAACGACGGGTCCACGGACGCCACCCTGTCCCTGCTGATTGCCCGTGCCGAAACCACGCCAGGGCTGCGCGTGGTCAATCTGTCGCGCAATTTCGGCAAGGAGGCGGCGATGACGGCCGGGCTGGACCTGGCCCGGGGCGATGCCGCCGTGCTGATCGATGTGGATTTGCAGGATCCGCCCGAATTGCTGAGCCGGTTCGTTGCCCTGTGGCGAGAGGGCTATGACGTGGTTTATGGCCTTCGCGAAAGCCGGGCGGCCGATGGCCGGCTGAAGGCGGCGACCGCGGGTATGTTCTACAAGGTGTTCAACCGGATGGCGGCCACGCCAATTCCGCACAACGTGGGTGATTTCCGGCTGATCGACCGGCGTGTGGTGACGGCCATTCGGCAGATGCCGGAACGCGGGCGGTTCATGAAGGGCCTGTTTGCCTGGGTGGGGTTTTCCTCCGTGGCCGTGCCTTACGTGCGGCCCGCGCGGCTGCTGGGGCAGACGAGCTGGAATTACTGGCGGCTGTGGAATTTCGCACTGGACGGGATTGTCAGTTTTTCCACGGCACCTTTGCGCATCTGGACGTATTGCGGCGTGGCGATCGCCCTGGGCGCAGTGGGCTATGCCGCTTTCATCCTGCTGCACCGGCTGGTGATGGGCGTGGATGTGCCAGGCTATGCATCGCTGATCATTGTGCTGCTGTTCAGCACGGCGGCGAACCTGATTTCACTGGGCATGATCGGCGAGTATGTCAGCCGGCTGTTCGTGGAGACCAAACAACGGCCGATCTACCTGCTGGAGGGCATCTATCAGCACGATGCGCCGGCGGAGACGGCGCCGCGGCAGGGCTGAAGCAATGGATCTCAAGGAACAGGCCATTCTGGGGGATCGTGCTGACGCGCACTGGTATTACCGGGCGAAATCGGCGGCCATGCTGCGGATGCTGCGCCATGCGCCAGCCAGCGAAATCCTGGATGTGGGCGCGGGGTCCGGCTTTTTCGCGCGCCAGCTTCTGGACCGAACGGCCGCCGTCAGCGCCATCTGCGTGGACCCCAACTACGCCGCAGAATACACGGAACAGCAGGGCGGCAAGCCGATCCGGTTCGTCCGCGGCATAGACCGGTTCGATGGTGATCTGATCCTGATGATGGACGTGCTGGAGCACGTGGAGGACGACACCGCCCTGCTCGCCGAATATGCAACGAAGTCAAAGCCAGGCACGCGGGTTCTGATCACGGTGCCTGCCCACGCATGGATGTGGAGCGGCCACGACGTGTTCCTGGAGCATTACCGCCGCTACACGGTGCGCGAGGTGGACCGGCTGATCGCGCGCGCGGGCCTGCATCACGTGTCCAGCGCCTATTATTTCGGGCTGACCCTGCCGTTAGCCGCCGGCGTGCGTCTGGGGCGGCGCCTGAACCCGTTCCACACGGAGGTGCCGGGATCGGACATGCGGCCGCACAGTCCTGCGGTGAACACCCTGCTGGGGATGCTGTCGGCGGCGGAACTGCCGCTGCTGGGCGCGAACCGGGTGGCCGGGCTGTCCGTTTTTGCCCTGGCGAAGGTCTGATACCGCGCCAGCCTGCTTGCTCCCGGGAAGCGGGCCGCTTATCCAGCCTGCCCCATGGACACGGCCGCCTCCCCTCCGGACGCCTCCCATCAGCGCGCAGAGTTCCCCGAGGGGCTCGCGCTGGATTGCGGCCAGGTCCTGGACCGCTTCGAGATTGCCTACCGGACCCATGGGGCGCTGAACGCGGCGCGCTCCAACGCCATCCTGATCTGCCACGCGCTGACCGGCGACCAGTATGTAGCCGAGCCGCATCCCGTGACCGGCAAGCCAGGCTGGTGGGCGGCAATGGTGGGGCCAGGTTTGCCGATCGATACGGACCGGTTTTTCGTGGTGTGCAGCAATGTGCTGGGCGGCTGCATGGGCAGCACTGGGCCGCGCGCGCTGCGCGCGGACGGCACGGTGTGGGGCACCGACTTCCCGCCGCTGACGGTGCGCGACATGGTGCGCGCACAGCAGATGCTGATGGCGCGGCTTGGCATCGATCGGCTGTTCGCCGTCGTGGGCGGCTCCATGGGCGGCATGCAGGTCCTGCAATGGGCGGCGACGTTTCCGGACCGGGTGTTCGCCGCCGTGCCGATTGCCGCGGCCGCCTATCATTCCGCGCAGAACATCGCGTTCAATGAAGTGAGCCGGCAGGCGATCGCGGCGGACCCGGATTTCCGCGGCGGGCGGTATTGGGCGGACGGGCTGGTGCCGGCGCGCGGCCTGGCGGTGGCGCGCATGATGGCGCACATCACCTATTTGTCCGAACAGGCGCTGACGCGGAAATTCGGCCGCAAGACCCGGCGGGATGCCGAAATTGCGCTGACCGAGGACGCGGCTGGAAGCTTCTTTGGGGATGTGTTCGAGGTGGAAAGCTATCTGCGCCACCAGGGCAGCAGTTTCGTCAACCGCTTCGATGCCAATTCCTATCTGACCGTGACGCGCGCGATGGACTGGTTCGATCTGGCCGCCGAGCATGATGGCGATTTGTCGGCGGCGTTCGCTGGCACGAAGACGCGGTTCTGCCTGGTGTCCTTTTCGTCCGACTGGCTGTTTCCCACGGCGCAGTCCCGCGCGGTGGCGCGCGCGCTGAACCGCGCGGACTTCGCCGCGGCCGCCACCGATGCCCTGAACTTCATCAGGCGCAGCATGTGGCAGAGCGGGCGACTGCTGGCCACGGCGCTGGGCGAGCAGGCGCATCTGACCGCGTACCTGGAC
>CAZZYR010000355.1:0-3182 GCA_964658235.1 uncultured Acetobacteraceae bacterium
TTTGAAAAAAAGAAGCAAAAAACTTTTGTCAGTGCTGTCGCGGACTCAATAAACAAAAGTTTTTTGCTCCTTTTTTTCAAAAAAGGAGTGCTTCCCTTCTACCGCATCTCCGCCTGCACAGCCCGGTAAGCATCCGGCGCAATCGAGACTGCGCCATGAAACGGCGAGCTGAGGCCGATAATCAGCAGCAACACCAGCACGCCCGACGCCACCAGCGCGCCCGTCATCACCAGATGCAGCCCCTGCGTCGGCGCGCCCAGCACAAAGCTGAACGCCACCACAAGCACCCCGCCGCTGAGCAGCACGATCCACACCAGGTCCGGAATGGTCCCGTGCGTGGCAAGGCGGCGGTCCCGCCGTGCGTCCGTGATTTCGTCGAACATGCCCTGCAGCTTCGCGCGCTCCGCTTCCGGAAGCGCGAGCAGCCTCTGGTGAAGGCGTGTCAGCAGCACCTCCGTGGCGGGCACCGGGTGGCCGGCGATCTGGGCGGGCCATTCCGTATCGATGATGTGGTCCAGGTAGGCCCGCGCGTCGCTGCGCAGACCAGCGCCCGCCGGATCGGCCACACCCTGGCTCGCCGCATGGAAACCAGCGATCAGGTTAGCCTCGTGCCGCGCCAGATCCTCCGCGGCGCTGTACTGGCCCCAGGCCGTGGACGCCATGAACGCCAGCAGCACCGCATAGGTGGTCCCGATCACGGAGAAGATCGCGCCGCCAAGCGCGGTGTGTTCCTGGCGGACCGGCGCCGGCAAGGCGCGATGCACGAGAAGCTGGAGCACAAGCGCCGCGGCAATCGCCAGCACCAGGATAACCGCGCCGGTCTGCCAAATCGGATGCATGGTGACGGTCATGGACATCATTGGGGCGCGGCCTGGTCAGGATTTGTCCGGCAGATTGGGCGTGTTTTGAGTAGTTTGGGAATGGAGGACACCAAGGGAGCTTGGCGAAGCGGGCGGCGCGCCAGCGAAGAATGGCGGCAAGGTTTTCCCGTTGCGGGACCGGTTTGCCGCTTTACGCACCGCTCATCCAGTGCCGGCAGCAACGGCACAGGCGGCGGACAAGCATCTTTCAATTCACAAGCTGATTTGACGAGTGAATGAAACGGCAAAACAGCCGAGGAAGATTCAAGCTTTTCGGCCGCTAAAGGCTCGTTTCAAATGCTCTTAAAGTAAGAATTTCACCACCAAGAACACCAAAGGACACCAAGAAGAAAGGGTCAGTTTCGGCCGCAGCCTTACCCTGTCTTGGTGTCCTCGGTGTTCTTGGTGGTTAACCTTCTGCCTTAGGCCGCAGCTGAATCCGACTTCTTCTCCATCCGTTTGCGCTCGTTCGGATCAAGATACTTCTTGCGAATACGCACCGCGCTCGGCGTCACCTCAACCAGCTCGTCATCCTCGATATACGCAATCGACTGTTCCAGATTGAGCCGGCGCGGCGGAACCAGCAGCATCGCCTCGTCCTTGCCGGCCGCGCGGATGTTGGTGAGCTTCTTTTCCTTGATCGGATTGATGTCCAGATCCGAGTCCCGGCTGTGCTCGCCCAGGATCATGCCGACATAGACGGCCTCGCCAGGATTGACAAACAGCGTACCGCGCTCCTGCAGATACCACAGCGCGTATTGCACCGCGTGGCCGGCTTCCGAGCTGATGAGCGAGCCGTTCCGGCGCCCCTCGATGGTGCCAGCCCACGGGCGGTAGCCGGCAAACAGCCGGTTCATGATGCCGGTGCCGCGCGTGTCCGTCAGGAATTCGCCGTGATAGCCGATCAGCCCACGGCTGGGCATGATGAAGGTCAGGCGCACCTTGCCGCCGCCGGACGGCCGCATGTCCTGCATCTGCCCCTTGCGGCGGCTCAGCTTCTCGACCACGGCGCCTGAATAGGGCTCGTCCACGTCCACCAGCACTTCCTCGAACGGCTCCTCGCGCTCGCCCGTCTCCGGGTTCGTCTGCGTCAGCACGCGGGGACGGCCGATGGAGAGTTCGAAGCCCTCCCGGCGCATCGTCTCGATCAGCACGCCCAGCTGCAATTCGCCACGGCCGGCCACTTCGAACGCGTCGGCCTCGTTGCTGTCGCTCACCTTGATGGCCACGTTGCCCTCGGCCTCGCGATACAGCCGGTCGCGGATCTGCCGGCTGGTGACCTTCTTGCCTTCCTTGCCGCCCAGCGGCCCGTCGTTCACGCGGAACGTCATCGCCAGCGTCGGCGGATCCACCGGGATCGCGTGCAGCGGCTCGGTCAGTTCCGGCGCGCCGATGGAGTCCGGGATGGTCGCGTCCGTGAGGCCAGCCACGGCCACGATGTCGCCCGCTTCGGCTTCCTCCACGGTCACGCGGTCCAGCCCGCGGAAGCCCAGCAGCTTCGTCAGCCGGCCAGTCTCCACCGTCGTGCCATCCTGGCGCAACACCTTCACCTGCATGTTCAGCCGCGCGCGGCCCTGCTCCACCCGCCCGGTCAGCACGCGGCCCAGGAACAGGTCGTATTCCAGGATGGAAGCGACCATCGCGAACGGCGCGTCCTTGTCCAGCGTCGGCGCCTTCACGTGGGACAGCACCAGGTCGAACAGCGCGGACAGATCCTTGCGCGGCCCATTCAGCTCGGCATCCGCCCAGCCCTGGCGGCCGGAGGCGTAGAGCATCGGGAAATCGAGCTGCTCATCGCTGGCGCCCAAAGCCGCGAACAGGTCGAATACCTCGGTATGCACCTCGTCGGCGCGCGCGTCCTGGCGGTCGATCTTGTTGACTACCACGATCGGCTTGATGCCGCGCTGCAGGGCCTTGCCCACCACGAACTTGGTCTGCGGCAGAACGCCCTCGGCGGCGTCCACCAGCACAATCGCGCCGTCCACCATGTTCAGGATGCGCTCCACCTCGCCGCCGAAATCGGCGTGGCCCGGGGTATCGATGATGTTGATGCGCGTCTCCAGACCGTCCGCCGCGTGCCACAGCACGGAGGTGCACTTGGCCAGGATCGTGATGCCGCGCTCACGCTCAAGGTCGTTGCGGTCCATCGCCCGCTCGGCCACCTGCTGGTGGGCGTGGAAGGTGCCCGATTGCTTGAGCATCTGGTCGACCAGCGTGGTCTTGCCATGATCGACATGGGCGATGATCGCGATGTTGCGCAGTTCCATGGTCTTGCCTTCGTCCGCAATGCAATCCGGCGCCTGGAGGTGGCGACGGACGTGT
>CAZZYR010000356.1:0-3174 GCA_964658235.1 uncultured Acetobacteraceae bacterium
TTTCTCCCATGCGGGGAGTGTGCCCTGCCGATGGGAGTCCAGCAAACCCTGAACCGCGTTCTTACAATGTTCTTGCGGCCGGGGAGAGGTGGTGGCAGTTTCAGGGCATGAGCGACTCTATCCGGCTGAAGTCCGCAACGCCCATCCTGGTTGTGGACGCAATCGAACCCAGCCTGCCATTCTGGCATGCGCTGGGCTTCACCACAGGTGTGAGCGTGCCGGATGCCTCCCCGTTCGTGTTCGTCATTCTGACATGCGGCAGTATGGAGGTGATGCTGCAAACCCGCGCCTCCGTCACTGACGACGCGCCCGCAGTGGCGGAGAACGTGCGGGCGTCCGTGCTATACCTAAGCGTGGACGCGATCGCGCCGGTCATCGCTGCGTTGGGAGACGCGCCTGTGACAGTGGCGCGGCGGAAAACATTCTATGGGGCGGACGAAATTTTCCTGCGCGAGCCGGGCGGGAATATTATTGGGTTCTCAGCGCCAGCCTAAGCCGCTTCCTGAATCATCGCGCGCACCTTGGGGTAGATGGAGCCCGTCCAGGCGCGCCCACTGAACACGCCGTAATGACCGGCGCCGGTCTGCAGATGGTAACTTTTGCGCGCCGGCGGGATGTTGCGGCAAAGGTCCAGTGCGGCCATCGTCTGCCCCACGCCGCAAATGTCGTCCCGCTCGCCTTCCACCACCATCAGGGTCGTGCGGCGTATGGCGCCGGGGTCCACAGGCTGGCCGTGCCAGGTCATCTTGCCTTGCGCCAACAAGTGATCCTGAAAAACCCGGCTGACGGTCTCCAGGTAGAATTCCGCCGGCAGGTCGGCCACCGCGAAATACTCGTCATAGAACCGGCGATGGGCAACCGCACCTTCCGCATCCTCGCCGAACAGGCGGCGGAGCTGGGCCAGCTGCGCGTTGATGTGGCGGTCCGCATTCATCGCCATGAAGGAGGCGATCTGGTAGAACCCCGGATAGACGCGGCGGCCGGCCCCGGCGTAGCGGGCCGGCACGCGGGAAATGGCCTTGCGCTCATACTCCGCGATCGTCTGCCTCTGGGCGAGTATATTGACCCGGGTTGGGCTGTTGCGGGCATCGATAGGGCCCGCCATCAGCGTCAGGCTGCGCGGCTGGGCCGGATTGCGCTGCTGCGCCATCACCGCCGTGGCCATCAGGGCAGGCACGGCAGGCTGGCAGATCGCCAGCAAGTGAGTGTCCGGACCGAGCGCCTCAAGGAATTGGATAATGTGGTCCGTGTATTCATCCAGGCCGAATCGGCCGGCATCGGCCGGAATGTCCCGCGCGTTGTGCCAGTCGGTGATGTAGACGTCGAAATCGGCCAGCATAGTCTGCACCGTGGGGCGCAAGAGCGTGGCGAAATGCCCGGACATGGGCGCCACCACCAGCACTTTCGGCTGCGGCGTCAGTGTGTCCTTGGAGAACCGCAGCAGGCTGCCGAAGGGTGTCTGCACCACCACCTGCTCGGTCACGGCCACCCGGCGGTTGTCCATTTCCACGTCGTGGATGCCGAAGGGCCGCCTGGCCTGGGTGATCACCGCGGTGGTGAACAGCTCCGCCCCGGCTGCCAGCATGCGCACCGCGGGAAGCTGTTTCAGCCTCGGGACCTGCGCCAGAAAGCCCAGCCATGCGCCCGCGGCAGTGCGGGCGGGGGCTAGCAGGTCGGACTGAGCCTGGAATATCTGATACAACATGGGATGAGAGTGGACGCGTACTCGCAGTTGCGAAAGAGCAAAGACGCCGGCGCGTGGCGATAAGGTGGCACAAAGGTTGCCAGACGATGAATGTGGTCCGGGCCAAGCCGGGACTCAAGACCAAGACAAAGGAGGATGTTCCGTGGACAAGACGTCTCACGTTATGGAGCGGACGAGGGCGCCGAGCGCCGACCAGGCGGTTTTGACCATCAGCAGCCGCAACTATTCCTCGTGGTCGCTGCGTGGCTGGCTGCTTGTGCGGTTGTCCGGGCTGGATTTCCGCGTGGAGCGGATCTCCAACGATGACGCGGTGGCCCGCGCGGAGCTGCTGCAGCAGACCAGCTCCATCCGGATCCCCTCTTTGAGCCATCGCGCGGTGGACGTTTGGGGCGTGCTGGCGATTGCGGAATACCTGCACGAACTGCGTCCGGAGGCCGGCCTGCTGCCGGCCGATGCCGCCGCCCGGGCGCGGTGCCGCTCCATCAGCAGCGAAATGCAGGGCGGCTTCGTGGCCTTGCGCGCGGCGTTGCCGGTGAACCTGCACGCCTTTCGGCCGAACTTTCCGCTCTGGTCAGGGGTGCGGGCGGACATCGCACGGATCACGGAGATCTGGCGCGAATGCCTTGCCACCGGCGGCCCGTTCCTGTTCGGAGCCACAATGACGCTGGCGGATGCCATGTTCGCCCCCGTCTGCACCCGCTTCACCACCTATGACGTGGATCTGGACCCAGTGAGCGAGGCCTATCGGGACCGCATCATGGCGCTGCCGGACATGCAGACCTGGATCGCCGAGGCGCAGAACGAACCTGAACTCGTCGCGGAGCTGGAAGTGGAAGGCGACTTCTAGGCGATCGCCCCAGGTGGCAAAGCCCGCCGGACAACCCACCTGCTGCGAACACGTCCATGGGGATTTAACCAATGCGTCTCGCCATTTCTGGCCTGCTCGGCGGCCTGCTGCTCGCTGGCTCCCCGGCCCTGGCCGCTCTCCAGCCGGGTGCCGCAGCGCCCGATTTTTCCACCACCGCCACGCTTGCCGGACACGAGTTTTCCTTCCATTTGGCCGACGCGCTCAAGCGAGGCCCGGTCGTGCTGTATTTCTATCCCGCAGCTTTTACCTCTGGCTGCACGACGGAAGCCCATGAGTTCGCGGAGGCCACGGACAAGTTCGCCGCCCTGCATGCCACCGTCATTGGCGTTTCGATGGACAAGATCGACAAGCTGGACAAGTTTTCCGTCAGCGAATGCCGCAACAAGTTCGCCGTCGCGTCAGACGCGAGCGGCAGCATCAGCAAGTCCTACGATGCAGTGCTAATTGGGATGCTTGGGTATGCCAGCCGCACGAGTTACGTGATCGCGCCGACGGGGAAGGTGGTTTACGCGTATAACGCGATGGATCCGGAGGGGCATGTGGGCAACACGATGAAGGCGGTTCAGGATTTGGAGGCGGGGAAGTAAGGAAGGCCTTCTTT
>CAZZYR010000357.1:0-3132 GCA_964658235.1 uncultured Acetobacteraceae bacterium
CTCGCCTCAGCCATCGATCCCGACGAGCCCATATTCAACGCCTCGACGGCTGCAAGCGCGGCGTGATCGTGTTGAGAGTCGTCCGCTCGTGCGTTTGTCATAAGCATCAGACAGACAGCGGCGACGCTTGCGACAGGCCTTGCGTATCTCACCATTTCTCTCACTCCGCCGCCACCGCCAACTCCATCCTTGCCGTCGGCTGCAAATACGCATGGATCCTTGCCGCCGCATCCCGCCCATCCCGTATCGCCCACACCACCAAACTCGCCCCGCGCACAATATCACCCGCCGCGAAAACCCCAGGCAGGCTCGTCTGGAAACTCGAATAATTCACCTTCACCGTCCCCCACCGAGTCACCTCCAGCGCCTCCTGCCCCCACAATTGCGGCAACGGCTCCGGATCAAACCCCAACGCCTTGATCACAAGATCCGCCTGCAAGGAGAAATGACTTCCCTCCACCACCTCCACCGATTGCCGCCCGGAAGCATCCGGCAGCCCCAGCCGCATGCACACCGCCCGCACCGCCGTCACATGATTATCCCCCAGGAAAGCCTCAGGCGCGGACAGCCACACAAACCGAACGCCCTCCTCCTCCGCGTTCTTCACCTCACGAAGGCTCCCCGGCATGTTCGCCTTGTCGCGGCGATACAGGCAGCTCACGGACGCTGCCCCCTGCCGGATGCTCGTCCGCACGCAATCCATGGCCGTGTCCCCACCGCCAATCACCACCACGTGCTTGCCGGCCGCATTCAAAAGCCCGCTGTCGAAATCGGGCACCTCGTCGCCCAACCCTTTCCGGTTGGAGGCTATAAGGAAGTCCAGCGACGGCACGATCCCCGGCAGCCCGCTGCCCGGCCCGCCAATGTCGCGCGCCTGGTAAACCCCTGTCGCCAGCAGCACCGCGTCATGCCGCGCGCGCAATTCAGCGAACGTCACGTCGCGCCCTACCTCGGTGCGCAAATGAAACTTGATCCCGCCCGCCTCCAGCAGCCGCCAGCGGCGCTCCACAATATCCTTCTCCAGCTTGAATCCGGGGATGCCGTACATCATGAGCCCGCCCACGCGGTCGTGCCGGTCATACACATGCACCTGATACCCCCGCCTGCGCAGCTCCTCGGCCGCCGCCAGCCCCCCAGGCCCCGCCCCCACAATCCCCACGGACTGCGAAAGCTCCTGCCGCGGCGCCACCGGCTTCACCCACCCCTGGGTGAACGCATGGTCCGTCACGAACCGCTCCACGGCCCCGATCGTCACGCTTTCGAACCCGCGCTCGATCACGCAATTTCCCTCGCAGAGCCTGTCCTGGGGACAGATCCGTCCGCAGATCTCCGGGAAATTATTCGTGGCCGCACTCACCTCGTAGGCCTCGTCCAGCCGCCCCTCCGCGGTCAGCTTCAGCCAGTCCGGAATGTTGTTGTTCAGCGGGCAGTGGATCGAGCAGAACGGCACGCCGCATTGGCTGCACCGGCTGGACTGCGCCTGCGCCTGCGGAATGGCGAAATCCCGATAAATCTCGTCGAAATCCGCCCGCCGCTCCGCCACGCCGCGCTTATCCGGCTGGTGCTGGTGCAAATGGGTGAACTGCAGCATGCGGTCGGCCATCTCGGCGCCTCCTCAAGCAACGGCAGCCCCAAAAGCCGACCGCGCCAGGCAGCTTTAGGCAACGCAACCATTGGATGCGAGCCATAATCCGCCGCTACGTCAGCAACCCTGTCCTAAAATCACACCGAAACGCACTGAATCGACCCAGCCCTGCTTCAAACGCAGGCCATTAGTCCCGATTCGGCCCCATCCCCACCGGCTGCGCCGGCTGCCCGCCTTTTCTGAATCGCGCCAGGTAGCCCGGCACCACCAGTTCGATCGGCGTTGCCGTCACTCCCAGCGCCGCCAGCCCCGGCATGTCCGGGTTGGCCACGTTGTCCCGCTGCAGCATCAGAAGCTGGTCCGCCGTCAGCCCGCTGAACGGCACCGCCGCCATCAGCCGCGCCGCCGCATCCGGCACCGCCACCAGCGGCCGGTGCCGCCCGATCTGCGCCAGGATCCACCCCAATATCTCGCGGAACGTCATCACCTTCGGCCCGCCCAGCTCGAAGATCTGTCCCGCCGCGTCCGGACGCGCCAGCGCCGCCATCACCGCATCCGCCACATCCCCCACATACACCGGCTGAAACCGGCTCGCCCCGGCAATCACCGGCATCACCGGGCTCAGCTGCGCCAGCGCCGCAAACCGGTTGAAGAACTGATCCTCCGGCCCGAACACCAGGGACGGCCGCAGGATCACCGCCTGCGGAAACGCCGCGCGCACCAGCGCCTCCCCCTCTGCCTTGGTCCGCGCATATTTCGCCGGACTGCCCGCATCCGCCCCGATGGCGGACATCTGCACCAGATGTTTTACGCCCGCCGCTGCCGACAGCCGCGCCACCCGCCCCGCGCCCTCCGCCTGCATGCGGCTGAAATCCCCGCTCCGCCGCTCGGCCAGGATCCCCACCAGATTCACCACGATGTCCGCGCCATCCACCGCCCGCTCCAGCGTGGAATCCGCCGTCACGTTCGCATATAGCGGCACCACCTGGCCCACGCGGCCCATCGGCTTGAGGAACATCGCCCGCTCCGGATCCCGCACCGCCACGCGCACAATGTGGCCGTCAGCGGCCAATCGCTTGACAATGTAGCGGCCCAGAAAGCCGGACCCGCCAATGACGGTGGCTACGCTGCGTGTTTCCAAAACAACCTCCGAAAAGAAAGGCCTTCTTTTTTGAAAAAAAGAAGCAAAAAACTTTTATCAATCAACGCGCACAGGCGATCCAAAGCGCGTCTGAACGAGCAAAAGCTTTTTGGTTCTTTTTCTCGAAAAAGAACATCCTTCCCTTCCTTACCTAGCCCGCCCCCCTGCGCTACAACCCCCCGATGACCCTCCGCACCAGCTTCACAGACGCAATGAAAGCCTCCATGCGCGCCGGAGACGCCCCGCGCACCTCCACCATCCGCATGATCATGGCCCGCCTGAAGGACACGGACATCGCCGCCCGCCCCGCCGGTGGGGACCCCGTCCCTGATGAAGCGATCACCGCCATGCTCCGCTCCATGGTCAAGCAGCGCCGGGAATCCATGGAGCTCTATCGCCAAGGCAA
>CAZZYR010000358.1:0-3120 GCA_964658235.1 uncultured Acetobacteraceae bacterium
TCCTTCGGCTCGTAGTCCGGCTCCCAGTAGCCCATCTGGCGGTAGCGCAGCACACCGGAGCGGTAACGCTCCTTCATGTCCTTGATCGTAACGTCGGGTACCTGATCCATGCTGGCGTCTCCCTAGCTTCGGTGCACCGTCGAATGCGGCTCCGTTGAATAAAACCCTACGCACTGGACGTGGTTAAGGGAAACAAATTAAACTGCGATGCTTATCAAGGGATACCTTGTCCGTGTCATATGCGTAACGTAACCGTGAGGCAGCTGCAGATGTTTGTGGCCGCCGCGGATGCCAAATCCTTCGCCCGCGCATCAGAGACGCTCCATGTCTCGCCCGCCGCGGTATCATTCCAGATCAAGCAGATCGAGGATATGAGCGGTTTTGCCATGTTCGAACGTATCGGCCGGCAGGTGGCGCTGACCGATGCGGGCGCGGCTTTGCTCATCTATGCGCGGCTGGTGCTGCAGGCGCTGCTGGATGCGGACCAGGCCTTGATGGCGCTGCGCGGCGTGGTGGGCGGCCGGGTGACGCTGGGCGCCGTCTCCACCGTCAAATACATCGTGCCGCACGTGCTGGCACGTTTTCAGAATGAATATCCAGGCGTTGCCATCAACCTGCGGTTCGGCAACCGCCAGCAGATTGCCGACGCGCTGGAGCGTGGCGAGATCGAACTGGCGATCATGGGCCAGCCGCCGGATCACGCCGATGTGTTGGCCACGCCCTTTGCGGCGCATCCGTCCGTGATCATCGCGGCGCCTCGGCACCGCCTGGCCGCAGCCGACACGCTCGCGATCACGGAGCTGGCGGCTGAAGCGCTGATCGTGCGGGAGGAAGGCTCCGGCACGCGGCTGCTGATGGAGCGGGCCTGTCTGGCGGCGGGGGTGACGCCGCGCATCGCGATGACCACGGACAGCAACGAAACAATCAAGCAGGCGGTGATGGCCGGCATGGGGGTGGCGGTGATCTCCCGCCACACAATCGGGCTGGAGCTGGCGCTGGGGCTGATGCGCACGCTGCCGGTGGAGGGGTTTCCCGTGGTGCGGTCGTGGTTCGTGGTTCGCCGGCGGTCCATGCCGATGATGCCGGCGCATGCGCGCCTGCAGGCGTTCCTGCTGGAACATGGGCAGGACGTGATCGACGGTCTGGAGGCCGGGTATTTGCAGGCCGCCGGCAGGTAGCGCACAGAAGCATCGGCTGGGGTGGAGAGGCAGGCATGGCTGATCCGGCGGGATCCGTGGCGATTGTCGGCGCGGGGGACTTCATCGGCGCCGCCATCGCCAGGCGGTTCGCCACGGAGGGTTTCCACGTGCATGGCGGCCGCCGCGGCGGCGAGAAGCTCAAGCCGCTGACAGCCGAGATCACCGCGGCAGGCGGGTTGTTTACCGGCCACGCGCTGGATGCCCGCAGTGAGGAGGCAATTGCCGCATTTCTGGATGCGGCGGAGGCGTCCGCGCCGCTGGAGGCGTGCATTTTCAACATCGGCGCGAACGTGAATTTTCCGCTGCTGGACACCAGCGAGCGGGTGTTCCGCAAGGTGTGGGAGATGGCCTGCTACGCCGGCTTCCTGACCGGGCGGGAGGCGGCGCGGCGCATGCTGCCACGCGGCCGCGGGTCGATCTTCTTCACGGGCGCCACAGCATCCCTTCGTGGCGGCAAAGGCTACGCGGCCTTTGCGTCCGCCAAGGCCGGCTTGCGCGCGGCTGCCCAATCCATGGCCCGGGAACTCGCGCCGCAGGGTATCCACGTAGCGCATCTGGTAATCGATGCGGCGGTGGACACGGCCTGGGTGCGGGAGAGGATCGGGCCGGAGCGTGCCGCGTCCTTGCCGCCGGACGCGCTGATGAATCCGGCCTCCATCGCGGAGACCTACTGGCAGCTCCATCGCCAGCCGCGCGACGCGTGGACGCATGAGATGGATGTGCGGCCGTTCGGGGAGGCGTGGTGATGCAGCCGGTGTTCTACTTCGATTTCGCCGGTCCGAACGCCTATCTGGCCTGGCGCGTGGTGCCGCGGATCGAAGCCGAAACCGGCGTGCGGTTCCGGATGCTGCCCGTGCTGCTCGGCGGCATCTTCAAAGCCACCGGCAACCAGGCGCCCATGCTGGCTTTTGCCGGCGTGCCCGCGAAGCTGGCCTATGAGCACCGGGAGATGGCGCGGTTCATCGCGCGCCATGATCTGCGCGCCTTCACCATGAACCCGTTCTTTCCGGTCAATTCGCTCAACCTGATGCGCGGCGCGGTGGCGGCGGAGGCGGACGGCGTGGCCGAGGCGTATATCGCGGCGATGTTCCGTTTCATGTGGGAGACGCCGCGCAAGATGGACGATCCGCAGGTGTTCGCTGCGTCCCTGGCGGAGGCGGGCCTGCCGGCGGAGCGGCTGGTGGCGCGGTGCGCCGATCCGGCCGTGAAAGAAAAGCTGGCCGCGAACACGCAGGATGCGGTGGCGCACGGGGTCTTCGGCATCCCGTCCTTCCTGGTGGGTGACGAGCTGTTTTTCGGCAAGGACCGGCTGGGCGATGTGCGCGACGAGCTGCTGCGCCACCGCCAGGCCGCCGGCACGTAGCAGGCCGGCACGATGGCCGCGCACCGCCTGATTTCCGCGGACAATCATGATGACGGCCTGAATGCCTGGCGGATCGCGCGCTTCGCACCACACCCGAACCTGGCCGGGTCCATCGCCGGCTACAGCGATTACCGTGAGCGGACAGCCGGCTTCACGGTCCGCCGCGAGCTGCCGCATGCCGAGGGCGTGCTGATCTTCAACCTGGGCGCGCCGATCGCCATCACCGCTGGTGACGGCTCAATCTTGCGGCTGGACGCAAGCGAGGCTTTCGTTGCGGGCGCGCATCTGCGGCCGGCGTTGTCGCAATCCCCCGGCGAACAGGCGGGCATCCACGTTTTCCTGCCGCTGGCCACGCTGCGCCGCCTGCTGGGCGTTCCGATGGACGCGCTGGTGGACCGGGTGATCGGGCTCGAAACCCTGCTCGGGCCCTCTGCCCGCGCGCTCGGCGCCAGGCTGGTCCAGGCGGATCTCCCGCGGCGCGTGGCGCTGCTGGACGATGCGTTGACACGCCGCCTGGCGGATGCCGCGCCGCTGGACCGCCAGCAGGCTTACGCCTTG
>CAZZYR010000359.1:0-3110 GCA_964658235.1 uncultured Acetobacteraceae bacterium
CGACTGCCGCGGCTATGCTGACTGATTCAAAGGCGAGCAGTCCTTTTTTGAAAAAAGGACCAAAAAGCCTTTGTCCGGATGGCCCGCGCCCGTCTTGCTGAGGTCACTGGCAAAAGTTTTCTCCTCCTTCTCGCTAAAAAAGCAGGCCTTTGCCTGATGAGCCGCCTGAGGGCCGTACTGAGTAGATTCCGACGCTACCCCCACCGTGTCGGAGGCCTAGGTTTCCGATCGAGCCGAGCCATTGGTCAGTCAGAGAATTCCGAACGCTCATACGCACTGAGCTGAATAGCGCCGCGGGCGAATACCCGCAGCGCGCGGTTTTCCCAACCTGGTGGAGCGACACGGAAAAGGAACGAGACATGACCTACCAGAGCCTGAGCCCGTTTGACGGCAAGCTGATCAAGGGCTTCGAGAACATCAGCACCACCGACTACGAGAGCAAGCTGGCCGCCGCGCAGACCTGTTACGAGACATGGCGCCACACGAGCTACGCCGAGCGGGCCGTGATCATCGCCAAGGCCGCCAAGCTGCTGCATGAGCAGGCGGATGCCTTCGCCCACACCATGACCCTGGAGATGGGCAAGCGGATCGGCGAAGCCCGCGCCGAAGTGGAGTTCAGCGCACGGATTCTCGCCTACTACGCCAAGAACGCCGAGCGCTTCCTGGCGCCGGTCAAGCTCAACCCGACGGTGGGCGAGGCGCATATGGAAAGCAGCCCGATCGGCGTGATTTTTGGCGTGGAACCATGGAACTTCCCCTACTATCAGCTTGCCCGCATTGCCGGTCCGCATCTGATGGCCGGCAATACGCTGGTGGTGAAGCACGCGGGCATCGTGCCGCAATGCGCCCTGGCGTTCGAAAAGCTGTTGCTGGACGCGGGCGCGCCGCTTGGCCTCTATACCAACCTGTTCATCTCCCACGCGCAGTCTGACCAGGTGGTGGATGACCCGCGCATCAAGGGCGTCTGCCTGACCGGCAGCGTGGCCGCGGGCCAAAGCATTGCGGCGCGCGCAGGCAAGAATCTCAAGGTCTCTTCCATGGAGCTGGGCGGCAGCGATGCTTTCATCGTGCTGGAAGACGCCGACCTCGATCACACCATCCCCTGGGCGGTGTGGGGCCGGATGTACAACACCGGCCAGACCTGTTGCGCGGCCAAGCGATTTATCGTGGTGGAGAGCGTCGCCGACGCGTTCCTGGCACGATTCCAGGCGGCCCTGAGCGCGCTGAAGGCGGGCGACCCGATGGACGAAAAGACCACGCTTGGCCCGATGTCCAGCGAAGGGGCACTGGTGCAGCTTCTCGCGCAGGTGGACGATGCCGTGGCCAAGGGTGCGACGCTGCTGATCGGCGGCAAGCGGATAGATCGGCCAGGCTCCTATATGCAGCCGACGATCCTGACGGATATCAAGCCGAAAAACCCCGCCTTCCGGGATGAGTTTTTCGGTCCGGTGGCCCTGTTCTTCCGGGTGAAAGACGAGGCAGCCGCTATTGCTTTGGCCAATGACTCCGACTTTGGCCTGGGCGGCTCGGTCTGGACGAAGGACATCGCGCGCGGCAAGCGGGTGGCCTCGAAGGTAGAGACCGGCATGATGTTCATCAACAACATCGACTGGTCCGATGCGGAACTTCCCTTCGGCGGCATCAAGAACTCCGGTTACGGCCGCGAGCTCGGCAACATGGGAATCCAGGAGTTCGTCAACAAGAAACTGGTGCGCACCGCGAACGAGCACGCTCCGGCCTAAACCGGATCACGCGAGGGCGCCGCGCGGGCGTCCTCGCTCTCTGCTCAACGACTCCGCGCCTAGCTTCCAAGTATTGGACCCCGCATGTACGTGAACGTCGCCGTTCTGAAGGAAACCCAGCCGAACGAACGGCGGGTTGCGTTGACACCCTCCGTCGTCCCCAAGCTGATCAAGCTTGGCGCTCAACTGCACATGCAATCCGGCGCGGGGGAAGCCGTCACGCTCGCGGACGCCGAATTTAGCAATGTCGCGTTTTTTGATGACTGGGCCGCGATGGTCGCGCACGCCGACGTGGTTCTGGCGGTGCAGCCGCCCGCTTTGGACGTGATCGAGGCCATGCAGCCGGGCGCGATCCTTGTCTGCTTCGTCTATGCGGCAAACGAGCCTGAGCTGATCAAGCGCCTCCTGGCGAAGAAGATCACCTGTTTCGCCATGGAACGTGTTCCGCGCATCTCACGGGCGCAATCCATGGATGCCCTGTCCAGCCAATCGGCGCTCGCTGGCTATTATGCCGTGGCACTCGGCATGACGCACATGACCACCGTGTTGCCCAAGATCACCTCGGCCGCCGGCGTCATCGGCCCGGCGAAGGTTCTGGTGATGGGGCTGGGTGTCGCGGGACTGGAAGCCATCGCCACCGCCCAGCGGCTTGGCGCCGTGGTGGAAGGCTATGACGTGCGCCCCGCGACAGAGGAACAGGCGCTGTCCCTGGGTGCCACCTTCGTCGATACCGGCGTCGATGCCACCGGCAAGGGCGGCTACGCCCGTGCGCTGACGTCCGAGGAGAAAATCAAGGTCGATGCGGCGCTCACCAAACATATTCAGGCCGCCGATCTGGTCATCACCACGGCGGCGATCCCGGGCAAGGCGTCGCCCAAATTGATCAGCAAGACACAGGTGGCGGGCATGAAGTCCGGCGCGGTGATCGTCGATCTTTCGGCCGAAGGCGGCGGCAATTGCGAGGACACGGCTCCGGGCAAGACGATCCATGTCGGCGGCGTCACGATCGTCGCACCGCTGAACGTGCCGTCGCTGCTGGGCAGGGACGCCAGCGAACTCTACGCGAAAAACCAATACGCGCTGCTGGCCCTGATGATGAAAGACAACATCATCACCATCGACTGGACCGATGAGGTGATCGCCAAGACCGCGCTGACCCACGACGGCAAGCTTTGCGACGCGCAGGCCAAAGCCGCCCCATCCCCCGCCAAAGCGGCTTGAGAAAGATCGGATCCCGGCAATGAATTTCGACATAACCATGACAGGGTTTGTCGCCCTGTACATCTTCATGCTCGCGGCGTTCGCCGGCTGGGTGATCATCGGCAATGTGCCGGCGATCCTGCATACGCCGCTGATGTCCGGCTCCAA
>CAZZYR010000360.1:0-3092 GCA_964658235.1 uncultured Acetobacteraceae bacterium
GCGCCGGCGCGCGTAGCGGTCCCGCAGGCCTGGCCGCCATGCCCGCCGTCACCGAACGCGCCACCCTCCGCCTCGTCCGCCCGCTGCTTGCCATTCCCCCTGGCCGCCTGCGCGCCACCTTGCGCCACGCCGGCATTAGCTGGGCCACCGACCCCTCCAACACCAATCTCGCCGCCCTCCGCCCCCGCCTGCGTGCCCAACTCCAGGATCCCGCCGGCGACGCGCCACAAACCACCGCCCTCAATGCCCAAGCCGCCGCCGCCGCCGCGGCCCGCGCCATCGCGGACGACCGCATCGCCGAAACCCTCGCCCGCCGCGCCAGCCTGTTCCCGGAAGGCTACGCCCTCCTCACGCCTGGCCCCATCGAACCCGACAGCCTTGCCACCCTGCTACGCGCACTCGGCGGCCAGCCCTACAGCCCCGCCGGCGACGCACTCGCCCGCATTGCCGCTATGCCACAAGCCGCAACTCTGGGCGGCATCCGCCTCCTCCCCGCCGGCCGCCTCGGCCCAGGCCTCCTCATGGTCCGCGAAGCCGCCGCAATCGGAGCGTCCATCCCCGCCGAACCCGGCGCCCTCTGGGACAACCGGTTCCGCCTCCATTCGATCGGGTCCCTGCCACCCGGCCTCTGCATCACCGCCCTCGGTGGCGCCGCAGCCGCCCTACGCCATCTCTCGCCATTACCCGCCGCCATCCTGCACGCGCTTCCCGCCCTTAAACGCGGCCAAACAATCATTGCCATCCCCCACCTGCCGGGCTTCGAACCGCAGCAAGATTTTACGGTCCCTGACTTTACGGGATGGACAAACCTCCGCGCAGGGATGACCTTCTCTCCGCCCATGCCTGCCGCCGGAGCCGTCTGGCTGGGGGATGTGCAGGCAGCACGGACGCACCATGTCCAGTCACAGACTGCGGCCGCGAGCCGCCGGGCCCGCCGACCGGGGCCTGAATTTTCGGGATGAACGCGGACCTGGTCCGTTTGGGGCGATGGAATGAGCAATTTCGGCCGTAATCTGGCTTTGTGGGTCATCATAGCGCTGTTGCTGGTGGTGCTGTTCAACCTGTTCCAACCAGGAACCGGCCAGCATGCCGCCACCACCATGGCGTATTCGGACTTCATCGGTGAAGTGAACAGCAGCCACGTGCGGGACGTGGTGATCCAGGGCCACACGGTCACCGGCGCCACCACGGACGGCCATGCCTTCCAGACCTATGCCCCTGAAGACCCCAATTTGTTCCAGCGCCTGACGGACAAGGGCGTCCGCGTCATCGCCAAGGCCGATGATGATGGCGTGAACCCGCTGCTGCGCACCCTGCTGAGCTGGTTCCCCATGCTGCTGCTGATCGGCGTCTGGGTCTTCTTCATGCGGCAGATGCAATCCGGCGGCGGCCGCGCCATGGGCTTCGGTAAGAGCCGCGCCCGCATGCTGACGGAAAAGCAGGGCCGCATGACGTTCGAGGACGTCGCCGGCATCGATGAAGCCAAGCTCGAACTTCAGGAAATCGTCGAGTTCCTGAAGGATCCCCAAAAATTCCAGCGCCTGGGCGGCAAGATCCCCAAGGGCGTGCTGCTCGTCGGGCCTCCCGGTACTGGCAAGACGCTGCTCGCCCGCGCCATCGCCGGCGAAGCCAACGTCCCGTTCTTCACCATCTCCGGCTCGGATTTCGTGGAGATGTTCGTCGGCGTCGGCGCCAGCCGCGTGCGTGACATGTTCGAACAGGGTAAGAAGAACGCCCCCTGCATCATCTTCATTGACGAGATCGACGCCGTCGGCCGCCATCGCGGCGCCGGCCTGGGCGGCGGCAATGATGAGCGCGAGCAGACCCTGAACCAGATGCTCGTCGAAATGGACGGTTTTGAGAGCAACGAAGGCGTCATTCTGATTGCCGCCACCAACCGCCCTGACGTGCTCGATCCTGCCTTGCTGCGCCCCGGCCGCTTCGACCGCCAGGTCGTCGTCCCCAACCCGGACGTCCTTGGCCGCGAGAAGATCCTCCGTGTCCACATGCGCAAGGTGCCTTTGGCCAGCGACGTGGATCCCAAGACTATCGCCCGCGGCACCCCTGGCTTCTCCGGCGCGGACCTTGCCAACCTGGTCAACGAAGCGGCCCTGCTCGCGGCCCGCCTCTCCAAGCGCGTCGTCGCCATGGCCGAATTCGAATTCGCCAAGGACAAGGTGATGATGGGCGCCGAACGCCGCAGCCTGGTGATGAGCGAGGCAGAGAAGGAGATGACCGCCTTCCACGAAGCCGGCCACGCCATCTGCTCCATCTACGAGCCGGAATGCGACCCCATCCACAAGGCCACCATCATCCCCCGCGGCCGCGCCCTCGGCATGGTGATGTCTCTGCCGGAAGGCGATCGCTACTCCACCAGCAAGGCCAAGATGGTCGCCCAACTCGCCATGGCCATGGGCGGCCGCGTCGCGGAGGAACTCACCTTCGGCCCCGACAAGGTCAGCAACGGCGCCAGCGGCGACATCAAGATGGCCACCGACATGGCCCGCCGCATGGTCACCGAATGGGGCATGAGCGAAAGCCTCGGCATGATCGCCTATGGCGACAACAGCCAGGAACTGTTCCTCGGCCACTCCGTCCAGCAGAACAAAAGTGTGTCCGAGCACACCGCCCAGCGCATCGACGTGGAGATCAAGGCCATCATCGACGCGGCCTACGCCAAGTCGACGAAAATCCTGACCGACCACAATGACGAGCTGAACCGCCTCGCCCGCGGCCTGCTGGAATACGAAACCCTGTCCGGCGACGAAATCCGCACCGTCCTGCGCGGCGAGCCCGTCATCCGCCGCGTGGTGGACGAACCCGCCCCTGAACAGCGCCGCGCCAGTGTGCCAACCACCAGCAGCAAACCCAGCAGCAGCCTCCCCCCCGGCATGGACCCCGCTCCCCAACCCGGCTGACCCCATCACCACACCACTCCAAGAAAACCCCTCTCCCGTCCTCGCGGGAGAGGGAGGGTGAGGGAGGTTCCGCGGGCATCGCCTGGCCAAACCGCTTCACCCCTCCTGATGGCCATCCTCAACCTTACCCCGGACAGCTTCTCCGACGGCGGCCACCACCGCCACCCACTGGAC
>CAZZYR010000361.1:0-3091 GCA_964658235.1 uncultured Acetobacteraceae bacterium
CTTCCGCCGGCCACGCCGCCGCCGCCAGACGGCCGCCCTTGATCGCGGAAAGATGCTTGCGCACACAGTTCATTTCGGAAATGTCCGCGCCGCTGCGCAGCAGCGCGCGGCCCACCGCCTGCTTCTCCGCCAAACTCACCCCCGCCGCCGGCAACGCCAGCAGCGCGGATCCGCCGCCGGAAATCAGGCACACAACAAGATCGTCCGCCCTCAGCCCCCGCACCATGTCCAGAATGCGCGCGGCCGCCGCTTCACCCGCGGCGTCCGGCACAGGATGGCTCGCCTCCACCACCTCGATACGTCCGGCTGCCATTCGCCCCTGCGGCACATGCCCATACCGCGTCACCACCAGCCCGCTCAGCGCCTTGTCCGCCGGCCAATGCGCCTCCATGGCCCGAGCCATGGATGCCGCAGCCTTGCCCGCGCCCACCACCACAGTGCGCCCCGCCGGCGGCGACGGTAGGTGCGGCGGCACACAGCGCGCCGGATCCGCCGCCGCCACCGCCGCCTCGAACATCCGGCGCAGCAGATCCCGTTCGTCCATCGCACTGTCCCGAATCCAAACCAGCGTGGCGCCCGCCACGGCAAACGCGATATCACTATCGCCGGCCGGATCCGCAGCATCCCTTGACGGCGAGCCAATGCGTTTCAACCCCGTATGTCAACGGAGAGAACCGTCATGAACGATGCCACCCACTCACCATCCGCCGGCTGCCGCGTGGTGCAAGGCGGCGAAACCACGATCGGCGTCCAGGGACTCTTGTACTCGGTCGGCATCTCCGCCGAAACCGCGGGGGCGCGCGGACTTCATCTGCAAATGGTCACCATCCCGCCAGGCGGCCGCGCCAAGGCCCATAAACATGCCGCGCACGAGACCGCCATCTATGCGGTCAGCGGCACGTCGCATTGCTGGCACGGCCACAATCTGGAACACCACGCCATCGTCCGCCCCGGCGACTATTTCTACATCCCCGCGGACATGCCCCATCTGCCCTATAATCCCAGCTCCACCACGCCCTGCGTCGCGCTCATCGCCCGCACGGACGCCAATGAACAGGAAAGCGTCGTCCTGCTGCCGGAGCTGGAAACGCACGCCGTCCAGTCCTGACGGAAGTGCCGGAATACCCTCTCTATCGATCCAATGCTGCGCTTACCGACATTCGCGCGCGAACGCATTGTCCAAATACAATCAAGGGTTGAAGCAAACCTGCCGCGTGGCAAAACTTGCCACGTATCGCTCACGGCAGAAAAGGAACCGTTCTCAACCGTAAGTGTTGTCCCCGGCAGTCGTTCCGCTGTCGAGGGTCAAGGAGTTGCAAAGCTCACCAGGTCTGTGCCGCAACCTTGCGGAATGCGAACTTGCCAGGTCCGGCCAGCTCGTCTCGGTCCCGCTCTACGACGCCTTCGTCTGCCCCAGTTGCGGCGCGCAACTGGCCTCCCCGCCCCTGCCCGTCAAACCACCGGACAGAAGCCGGCGGATCGTCCTGGCAACCCTTCTGCTGGCCTGCCTGGGCGTCGGCGCAGCCGCATGGTGGAAGACCCGCAGCGCTGTCATCGGGCTCGCGCCGGTCGCACTCCGCGCACCATCGCCCACGGTCGAAACCGCCACCCTGGCGCCCGTGCCAGAAGCTGACGTGGCCGCCAGCGCCACGCCGCAACCAAACGTTGCCGACGCGCCGAAAGTGGTGGCCGCCGCCACCGCCGGGTCCGCACCTCCCGCATCCGTGGCGCCCGCCTCAGCCAGCGCGCCGCCCGATGGCCGCTTCAATCCAGTGCCCCTAGCCGGCGGCGCTCCGGCCTATCCCGCAGCGGCGGACGGACGGCCCGGCAGCGTGCAGGTGAACTGCACCATCTTGCCGAACGGCACGCCACGCGGCTGCACCGCCAAACCCATCCGGGGCGGCAAGCTGTTCCCCCCCGCCGTACTCGCCTGGCTTGCCCAGAAACCCCAGTTCAGGCCAGTCACGCGGCATGGTCACCCGGTCGCCGAACGCGCCCACTGGCGCGTCGCCGTCGAGCAAGGCCCGCAAGCCCCTCGCGCAGCAAACCCGCCCGCAAAGATCAACCAGCCGTCCTCCCTGCTCGCCGTGGATAGCTCGCATCCGGTCTTTCCGGATCAGTATTACGAATCTGACTGGATGGGACATGTCACCGTCGATTGCCTGATCGGCGCGGACGGTCAGGCAACCGGCTGCCGGGAGAAGGCGCGCGAAGGCAGCAACCGGTTCGCCGACGCCGTGCTTGCCTGGCTCGCGGACCCGCACACCCGCTTCCAGCCAGCCACCAGCCAGGGCCACCCCGTGCCAGCCCGCCGCGTCTGGCAGGTCGGCTTCACGCCATAGGCGAGCCGTCACGCCATCGGCGTGCCATCGAAGCCCGCCACCAGCTCCGCGATCCGCCCCGCGTCGGACTGCTCCATCACGCGGCGCGCGAAGCGCACGCAGGAATCGATCGAGACCGCCCGCACCGCCTGCTTCACCCGCGGCACGGAGGACGCGTTCATGCTGAAGGACCGCAAGCCCAGCCCCAGCAGCAGCGGGGTGAATTTCGGGTTCGCCGCCATCTCGCCGCACACGCTCACCGGCTTGCGCATGCGCAGCGCCGCCTCCGTGGTGAACTGGATCAGCCGCAGCACCGCCGGATGCAGCGGATCGTACAGGTCGGCCACTTCGGTAGCAGCCCGGTCCACCGCCAGGGTATACATGGCCAAATCGTTCGTGCCGATGGCGAAAAAATCCGCCTCCAACGCCAGCGCATCCGCCGCGAGTGCTGCGCCTGGCGTCTCGATCATGATGCCCAGCGGCGGCAGGCGCTCCGGCAGCTTGTCGCCGCGGCGGCGCAGGCGGCGGCCCACACGCTCATAGATCTCCCGCGCCGCGCGCACCTCCTCGGTGTTCGTCACCATCGGCAGCAGCACGCGGACATGGCCGTAATGGGCGGCGCGCAGGATGGCGGAGAGCTGCGTCTCGAACAGGTCAGGCTGGCGCAGCAGCAGGCGCAGGCCGCGCACGCCCAGCGCGGGATTGTGGTCCAGCGTGTCCGGCACCAGGCCGCGCGCCACCAGCGCGTCGATATCCTTTTCGCCGCCCCA
>CAZZYR010000362.1:0-1389 GCA_964658235.1 uncultured Acetobacteraceae bacterium
CGGATGGGCTGCAGGACACGCTGGGCCATGAAGGTGGCAACCGCGCTGCTGAACAGCAAAGCGAGCGCGCCGGCGCCGAGCGTGCGGCGCAGGGCGCGCATCAGGGGGGCGCGCAGCAGGCCGTCCGGCACCGCGATGGCGACACTCCAGCCGGATGGTTTGGAGTGGCTGAAGGCGTTTTGAACGCCGATGCCTTCCAGCGTGACGGTGTGCAGGACGCCCTCCTCTTGGGCCAGAAGGGCAGGCAGCAGGGTGGGGGAGGCGAGGTGTCCAGCAAAAAGGTCGCCGCCCGGGATGCGAGCGACGTTCGTGCCGGTGCGGTCGAAGATGGAGCAGATTGTGCCGGTGGGGAAATGCTGGGCGGCGAGGATGTCCGTGAAGCGGGAGACCGGCAGCACGAGGGCGAGATCGTAGGCGACCTGGTTGTTGACGAGGACGGGGACGTCCGCGGTGACGATCAGGCCGGTGCCGGTGGCCCTCTTGAAGATGTTCGAGATCATCGGCTGGCCGGTATCGAAGACGCGCTGCGTCAGCACGGCGTTCACATCCGGGCTGCGGCGGGGCAGCGCGGCGGCAGGCGGCAGAAGTGTGTTGACGAGTTCCTGGCCGTCGCGGCTGAACAGAGCGAGATTTGAGCCCTTCGGTTCAGAGACGATGAAGCGCTCGGCCAGGGCGCGGAAGCCGGGCAGATCATTGACCTGCAGGCGGGGCGAGAGGGCCAAAGCCTTGAGGCTGGCGGTGGCGCTTTGCAGTTCCCGTTCCACGGTGGCGGCCATGCTGCGGGCGAGGTCCAGCTGGCGCTGGCCGGAGCGCATGCGGTCCGCGCGGTATTCCAGATAGGCGATGCCGGCGAAGAGCAGGACGAGGGGAACGATGGCGGCGACGGCGAGGAGGATCAGCCTGGATTGCACCGAGTGCGCGCGGGTGGGGGGCGAATCGGGCATTGGCTGTAGGAAGAAAGCACTTCTTTTTTGGAAAAAAGAAGTGAAAACCAGGAGTCTGGGTTTGGCGCGCGGGCCTTGAAATCTCGGGCGGCACGCGCGTCCCCGCTTGAGCGCCTGGCGCGATTTAATCGTTTGCGACCGCCGCGTGCATGCCCGGTTGAGCCAAGGCATGATGGAGGGAGGTGGTCTGATCTACGGGGTTAAGTCCCTTCAAGCTCCGGCGCGCGACTTCGCGATCCTGGCGGGGGTGACAGCGGCCGGGCGCTGGGCAAAGTGCTCAACCGTGTAATTGGCCACGGCCGCGAGTTCCGCGTCCGTGTAGGCCTGTCCGAAACTTGGCATGGCGAGCGCGCCGTCAGGTGTTTCGATCCGGGCGCCGTAGAGCAGGACCTGGAGCAGGTTGGTGGCGGCGGGGTCGGATGCGGTGTGGTCGCCGGCCAGCGCG
>CAZZYR010000362.1:1399-3085 GCA_964658235.1 uncultured Acetobacteraceae bacterium
TTGCACGCCGGTGCCATCCGTGCGGTGGCAGCTGGCGCAGGCGCCGGCATAGATCTTCTGGCCGAGCGCGTCCTCATTCACGTGCGTGGGGGCGGGCGGTTCTGGGGTGGCGATGGCTGGGACGGATTTGATGTAGGTGGCCAACGCGCCGGCATCTTCGGGCGTGAGGTAGCGCAGGGAGTAGCCCACGGCTTCGGCCATGGGGCCGGCGGCGCCGCCGTGGCCGTCCGCATGGCCGGACTGAAGGTAGGTGGCCAAATCGTGTTCGGACCAGCCGCCGATCCCGCTGCCGGAGTCCGAGGTGATGTTGTAGGCGAGCCAGCCTTGCTGGACGGCGCCGGCATACGCGCGGCCGGATTTGAGACCTTGCAGGAAATTGCGCGGGGTATGGCACTGCTGGCAGTGGCCGAGCGCCTCGGCGAGGTAGGCGCCGCGGTTCCAGGCGGCATCGTGCGCTGAGTCCTCGGCGAAACGGCGGTTGGGGTTATACATCCAGTTCCAGACCACCATGAGGCCGCGGATGTTGAACGGGAAGCGCATGTCGTTCGCTGGTGTGTCAGCCTGAGACGTTGGCAGCGTCATGATGTACGCTTTGATCGCCAGCGCGTCCTCGCGGCTCATCAACGTGTAATTCGTGTAGGGCATGGCGGGGTAGAGGTGGCCGCTGCGGCCGTAGCCTTGCTGGAGGGCGGCCACCCATTCGTCATCCGTGTAGGCGCCGACGCCATGGGTGGCGTCCGGGGTGAGGTTGGTCGCGTGGATGGTGCCGAAAGGCGTTTTGAAGGCGCGGCCGCCGGATAGCTTGCCGTCGGCGCCCATGTGGCAGGCGGCGCAGTCGGCCATGTGGGTCAGGTATTCGCCGCGGGAGGTGTTGCCGGTGTTGGTGGCGGCCTGGGCGGCGGTGCCAGCGAGCAGCACGGTGGTGAAGATGGTTTCACGAATCATGAGGATTGCAAAGCTCCCTGGCCGAAGGGGAGGCTGCGGAGGCGTTTGCCAGTGGCGGCGTAGATGGCGTTGCCGAGGGCGGCGGCGGCGGCGGCGGTGCCGGTTTCTCCCACGCCGCCGGGCTGTTCCGTGCTCTCGATCTGATGCACGTCGATCAGCGGCGCTTCGTTGATGCGCATCATGCGGTAATTGTTGAAGTTGCTTTGCTGGACAAGACCTTTTTCGATGGTGATCTGGCTGTAGAGGGCGGTGCCGAGGCCGAAGATGAGGCCGCCTTCGATCTGGGCCGCCACCGTGTCCGGATTGATGCGCTGGCCGCAATCGATGGCGGCGGTGCAGCGGATGACGCGGATTTCTCCTTGTGGAGAGACTTCGACTTCGGCGACGTGGGCGACGAAGGAGGCGAACGCGTATTGCAGGGAGACGCCACGGCCGCGGCCGGCGGGGAGCTTGCTGCCCCAGCCGGATTTTTCGGCGGCAAGGTTGAGCACGGCCAAAGCGCGCGGGTTTTTCTGGAGGAAGGCACGGCGGAATTCCACCGGGTCCTTGCCCGCGGCGGCGGCGCATTCGTCCATGAAGGTTTCCACCATGAAGACGTTGTGCGTGGGGCCGACGCCGCGCCACCAGGCGGTGATGAGGCCGGGCGGCTCCTGGCGGACATAGGAGACGTGGATGGCGGGCAGGTCGTAAGGCGGCTTTTCCGCGGCTTCAACGGCGTCCGGATCGAGTTCGCCCTTCATC
>CAZZYR010000363.1:0-3073 GCA_964658235.1 uncultured Acetobacteraceae bacterium
CAAAAAAGGACTGCTTTCTTTTCTGTGTCTGAAGCGAAGACGTCCTCTCCCGCAAGAGCGGGAGAGGACGTTTGGCTTAGCGGGCGATGCTGCTGCCGGCGGTGAGGTCGCCGTTGACGGGCTGGCCGAGGATCTGGGCGTTGGCCAGATGAACGTCGATCGCTTCGACGGTGATGCTGGTTGGCACCTTGCTGCCAGCCGCGTGGCCAATGATTTGCCGGTTTCCATAGACCGTGACGGTGCCGTCCTTGGATTTGAACAGGATCGTGTTCGGCTTCGGCGTGCCGGAATAGGTCTGGACGCCGAGGCCGAAGATGCTGAGGTCAACGCTGCCGTTGGTGATGGTGGCTGTGCCGGTGGCAGATGGGGCGGCCGTGGTGCTGGCGGAGAAGACCGCGGCGGTGGTGATCTTGTCCGCGGTGACGGTGACGGAGCCGGAGGCGAAGGGATTGCTGATCTTGAAGAGCGGCGTGGTGGTGTTCAGCGCCGCCACCGAGCTTCCGGCCTTCGCCGTGATGGCGTTGCCCACCACGCCCGTCGATGAGGCGGTGTCAAGCACGACGCCGGTGTTCACGGTGAGGGAGGTGCCGAACGGCAGGGAGACGGTGCCGGTAAAGGATGTCTTGCTGCGCCGGGCGCTATAGGCGGCCGAACCGGTGCCGGCGGCGTTGAGTTGCGGCGGGATGGCGCTTTTGGACGAACCGATGCTGACCTTGCCGGACAGGATCGAGGCCGAACTGGAGGCCGTGAGTGTCGCGGCGTGGGCGCCGGCGGACAGGAGCGCGGCGCCAAAGATTGCTGCTGATAACAACCCTGAATTGTGCATTGTTTTGAATCCCCTCGTTACGTCTGTAGGCAACCATGCCCGAGCGGGATTTGTTACGATACATGCCTATTTAGGCAAGCGCGCCTGGTGGGCCGCGGCGCAGTGCATCCTACGTCCGCGATTAGAAAAAAGTTTTGTTTCGGTTTTCTGACAAAGACTTGGTCGTGTCAGAAGGCCGCGATCGTGCAGTCCGCACCCTTTGCACGCACCTTGACGCAGAATTCCGTTGCCGCGGCGATGTTGGCGAAGTTGCCGGTCCGGAGGCGGTAAATGGCATGGCCGGCGAGGGTGGCGCGTTCGACCTCGGGGCGATGATTGTTGAAGAGGCCGGGAATTTGTTCGGCGAGTTTGCCCCAGTCCTGTTCAGCGGCCTGCTGGGTGGAGAATGCGGCGAGCTGGACGCTGGTGCCGGCGTGCGCCTGGGTGGCGGGGGCTGGGGCGGGCTGGATGGCGGCGGCGTGCTGCACGGCAGGCGGAGCGGCAATGGGTTCGGCGACGGCAGGGGGGGCAGGCGCGGCGGAAGCGGCTGGCAGCTCGGCGGCGTGGTGGGTGCGGGCGTGGAGCGCGTGCAAGGCAGGTTTTTCAGGAGCGGGGGCGAGGCGCTCGGCGCCGGTGGCGATCTCCTCCGCGCCGGCGACCTGCATCCCGCCGGGATTGAGCGGCTTGATGCGGACGGGGCGGCTGTCCGCGAGGATGACGGGGACACCGTGGTGGACGCGATGGGACAGGCTGAAGGCGCCGATGACGAGGGCGAGCGCGGCACCGAAGCCGGCCGCGATGATGGCCATGCGGCGCATGTCCGGGTCCAGGCCGCCCGCGGTGGCGGCGGGGCGATAGGAGGGGCGGGCGAAGTTTTGGGTGATGTTCGGCACGTCTGACATTCGGGGCCCCGCTGCTTGACCTAGGCTTCGTAACGCAACTCCTCGACGGGCTGGACGCCCAGCACGGCGAGGCCGGAGCGAATGACGGTGGCCGTGGCACCGACCAGTGCCAGGCGGGCCAGCGATGTCACTGGTTCATCCTGGCGCAGGAAGCGCAACGTGGCGTCCGTCTTCACACTCTGCCACATGGTACTAAAGTCGGCGGCCAAGTCATAGAGAAAAAACGCAATTCGGTGGGGCTCGCGGGCGGCGGCGGCGGCTTCCACGATGCGTGGCCACTGGATCAGGCGGCGGATCATGGCGGTCTGGGTGGGCTCGGTCAGGCTGGAGAGGTCCGCGTGCAGGAGGGCTTCGGGGGAGATGGCATCGGCGCCGAACATCTCGGCCGCATTGCGGTGGACGGAGCGGCAGCGGGCGTGGGCGTATTGCACGTAATAGACGGGGTTTTCCGTGGTGGCGGAGATGGCGAGGTCCAGATCGAACTCCATCTGGGCGTCCGGCTTGCGGGTGAGCATGGTGAAGCGGACGGCGTCCTTGCCGACTTCATCGATGAGGTCCCGCAGGGTGATGAAGCTGCCGGCGCGTTTGCTCATTTTCACGGGCACGCCGCCGCGCAGGACGTGGACGATCTGGCAGAGAACGATGTCCAGCGTTTCGGTGTGCGGGGCCAGAGCGCGGACGGCGGCTTTCATGCGGCTGACATAGCCGCCGTGGTCGGCGCCCCAGACATCGATCATCTGTTGCGCGCCGCGGGTGATCTTGTCCGCGTGGTAGGCGATGTCGTTGGCGAAATAGGTGTTGGTGCCATCGGATTTCTTGAGCGGGCGATCCACGTCATCGCCGAACTGGGTGGCGCGGAAGAGGGTTTGCGGGCGGGGCTCCCAATCGTCCGGGGTTTTGCCTTTGGGCGGTTCGAGGACACCCTCGTAGATGAGGCCTTTGGCGCGAAGGGCATCGATGGCGCGGTCCGCGGCGCCTGAGTCGAGCAGCGCGCGTTCGGAGGTAAAGACGGTTTGGACGACGCCGAGGGCGGCAAGGTCCTCGCGGATGGTGGCGAGCATCATGGCGATGCTGGTGTCGCGCACGGTATCCAGCCAGAGCGACGGGTCCGCGGGCTGGGCGCCAGGGGCCAGCGTTTGGCCGTGCTGGGCGGCCAGCGCGGCGCCGACGGGGATGAGATAGTCGCCGCGGTATTGCAGGCCGGTGGGGGTGAGTTCGGAAAAAGCTTCTTCGGTGAGGGTGGTGTCGAGGGCTTGCAGGTAACGCCAATAGGCGGCCCAGGCGAGGGCGATGACCTGCGCGCCGGCATCGTTGATGTAGTATTCCTTCGTGACGGCGTAACCGGCTTTGGCGAGGAGGTTCGATA
>CAZZYR010000364.1:0-3057 GCA_964658235.1 uncultured Acetobacteraceae bacterium
AAAAAGAACCCTTCCTTCCTTTCTTCCTTCCTTCAACGCCCCTTCGCCCCCACCCCCACCGGCCGCAGAAACGGCACCAGCAGCGTCGCCACCGCAAACGCCACCATGATCCCGCGGAACGCATCCGCATACGCCAACGTCGCCGCCTCCCGATACGCCAGCTGCCAAAGCTGCTTCATCGCCGCAACATGCGAATCAATGCCCCCAGCCGTACCAAACCCATGCCGCCGCGCCTCTACGGAAGCGGCCAGCCGCACCATCGCCCCATTCGCCGGCGTCAGATTGGACGCGATCATCAGGAAATGCCGGTTCGTCGCCGTGTTGATGATCGCGGCACTCGCCGCAATCCCCACCGCGCCTCCCAGGTTGCGCATCATGTTGAACAATCCGCTCGCGTATTTCAGCCGTTCCGGCGGCAGGCTTCCCAGCCCTAGGTTCACGCTGGGCGCCACGGCGAACACCTGCGGAAACCCGCGCAACACCTGCGGCACCAAAAATTCCGCCCCGCTCCACTGGCTGGTGATGAAGCTGTAGCGCCACATGGCCACGCTGAAACAGGCCATTCCCGCCATCATCAGCCACCGCGCATCGAATTTACGTGATAGCGCAATGAACACCGGCGTGCCGATCAGCGAGGCCACGCCGGTGGAGAACACCGCAATCCCCGTCTGCCACGCGCTGTAGCCGCGCACATACCCAAGGAATAATGGTGTCATATAGATCGTTGTGAACATGCCGATGCCGGTAACGAACGACAACACGCAGCCGATGGTAAAATTGCGGTTGCCGAACGCGCGCAGATCCACCACCGGATTGGCGAATGTCAAGCTGCGTATCACAAACCCCAGCAGCGCCACGCCGGCAACCCAGGCGCACCACCGGATGGTCCCGTCACTGAACCAGTTCCACCGCGTGCCTTCCTCCAGCACGTATTCCAGCGTGCCCAGCCCCACCGCCATCATCGCCATGCCCCAATAATCCGCGCCTTTCAGCAGCGAAATGTCTGGCTTATCGATGCGCACCACAAACGGCACCAGCGCGGTGATCGCCAGGCCCGGAACCAGATTGATGTAGAACAGCCAATGCCAATTCAGCGTATCCGTGATCCATCCCCCGATCACCGGCCCCAACGTCGGCGCGATGGACGCGATGCTGCCGATCACCGCCGCCGCATAGACCCGCCGCGGCCCGGAGAAATAATGAAAGGAGGACGTGAACACGCTGGGGATCATCGATGCCCCCAGCATCCCCTGCAATGCGCGGAACACGATCATGCTCTGGATATTCCACGCCAGCCCGCACATCAGGCTCGCCACCGTGAATCCGGCCGCCGAGAACGTGAACAGCCAGCGCGTGGAAAACACCCGCGTCAGCCAGCCGGACAGCGGGATCACGATGATTTCCGCAATCAGATACGCCGTCTGCACCCAGCTGATCTCGTCCTGCGCCGCGGACAGCCCGCCGCCGATATTCTGCAGAGATGATGCGACGATCTGGATATCCAGCAGCGCCATGAACATCCCGGCGCACATCACCACGAACGGCAGCACGGATGGTGGCGTCTCGCCGCTCACGGTGCGGCCTTCGTGTCCACGCTCACGGTCGCCGAAAGCCCCGGCCGCAGCCGGTCCATCCTGGCGTCTTCCGCCTCAAGCGCAATGCGCACCGGCACGCGCTGCACAATCTTCGTGAAATTGCCGGTGGCGTTCTCCGGCGGGATCACGCTGAACACCGCGCCTGTCCCTGGCGCGATGCTCAGCACGCGGCCATGAAACACCGTCCCCGGCGCCGCATCCGTCACCAGGCTCGCAGGCTGTCCCGGCCGGATTGCCGCCAGCTGGTCCTCCTTGAAATTCGCATCCACCCAAAGCCCGCCTGCCGGCACAATGGACAGCAGATAAGTGCCGGCCGTCACATACGCCCCCGGCCGGACCGCGCGATTGGCCACATACCCCTCCACCGGCGCGCGGATGTCCGTGTAGCCAAGATCCAGCCGCGCGCGGCGCAAATCCGCCTCGCCTTGAGAAACCGCCGCCTGCGCCTGCAGGATCTGCGCATCCAGCACGCTCAGTTGCGCGCGTGATGCCGCCAGCGCCGCCTGCGACGATGCCAGCCCGGCTTGCGCCTCCTGCTCCGTGGCGCGCGCACGCTCGGCATCCTGCAGCGAACCGGACCGGGTCACCGCCAGGGCGGCGTAGCGCGCTCTGTCAAGCGTGGTGAAGGTGGCGCGCGCGCTTTTTCCGGAAAGGTCCGCACCGGATTGCTGGATCGTGGCAAGCTGCGCCACGCGCTGCGCCCGCAGGCTTTGCAGGCTGGCCATCTCCTCCGCCACCATGGCCTCCACGCGGTCCAGCGCCGCCTGGCTGTCCCGCGCATCAATGCGCGCCACCAGTTGCCCAGCCCCCACATGCGCATTGTCCGCCACCAGGATGGCCGCCACGAAGCCGGAAATGTGCGGTGAGATCGCCGTCACGTCGCCACCCACATAGGCATCGTCCGTGGTCTCCACGAACCGCCCGTGCTGCCACCAGTCCCGCCCGTAATACGCCGCAGCGCACAGTGCGGCAGCGCCCAGCAAGATCAGCACCAGCCGCCGCCGGGAAGCACGCGGCGGCGGCGGCGGCTTTACCAAAACCTCCGGCACCGGCGCGCCGGACAGCGCGTTCATGTCGCTCCCCCATCGGCCGCGGCGCCATAGCGCTGCTGCACCCTGCCGGACGCGGCCGGCCCCGGCGCGGGCCGGAACCCGGCCGGCGTCATTTCCTTGCCGCTCACCCGGTCCACCAGCACCGGTTCCGCTTGCCGCCCGGTTTCCGCATCCACCAGCACCACGCTCTCGCCCTCGGGCGCGAAATGCCGGTTGCCGAACGCCAGGATCGCCCACAGCACGGGCCGGAAATCATGCCCCCGCGCCGTCAGCACATACTCGTCGCGCGGCGGCCTTTCGCTGTAGCGGCGGCGTTCCAGAAACCCGGCCTCGACCAAATCCGCCAGCCGGCGAGTCAGCATGTTTGGCGCTATGCCAAGGCTCTTCTGCAACACATCGAACCGCGTCAG
>CAZZYR010000365.1:0-3047 GCA_964658235.1 uncultured Acetobacteraceae bacterium
TATCTGAAATGCTGCATCTGCGAAGTGCCCATCAGGACCATTTACCCGGTTGTTCCAAACCACCGGATCGCTTGTTTTTACCCCACCGAAACGCAATACCCCTGCCACAGGCGGGCGCCACCACACATAAAAGCCCGCCAAATCCAAGCTCAGGGAGAGCGCGATGTCCGGACGCCATTTTCTGCACGTTCCAGGTCCCACCAACATTCCGGACCGCATCCTCAACGCCATGCGCGTGGCGATGGAGGATCACCGCAGCTCCGTCTTCCCCGCGCTCGCTCTGCCTTTGTTCGACAGCCTGCGGAAGCTTTTCAAGACCGCCTCCGGCACGCCGTTCATCTTCCAGGCCACCGGCACCGGCGCCTGGGAAGCCGTACTAGTCAATACGCTCAGCGCCGGGGACCGTGTCCTTGCCGCGCGCTACGGCCAGTTCAGCCACCTCTGGATAGACCTCGCGCGGCGCCACGGCCTCGATGTCGTCGTCCAGGAGGAGCCCTGGGGCACCGGCGCCTCCCCGGAACACATCCACGACGCGCTGGCCGCGGACACGGCCCACGCCATCAAGGCCGTCATGGTGGTGCAGAACGAAACCGCCACCGGCGTGCTGAGTGACATCGCTGCCGTCCGCCGCGCCATCGATGCCGCCGGCCATCCCGCTTTGCTGTTCGTCGATGGCGTCAGCTCCATCGGATCGATCGATTTCCGCATGGATGAATGGGGCGTGGACGGCGCCATCACCGGCAGCCAGAAAGGCCTGATGCTCCCCGCCGGCCTCGGCCTGTGCTGCGTCAGCACAAAGGCGCTGGACGCCCAGAAGACCGCCCGCGCGAACAATCCCCTGCGCCGCGCCTTCTTCGATTTCGACGACATGAGCAGGTCCAACAAGGACGGCTATTTCCCGTACACGCCGTCCCTGCCGATGCTCTACGGTTTGCGCGAGTCACTCGCCATGCTGTTCGAGGAAGGGCTGGAGAACGTCTTCCGGCGCCACCACGTCCTCGCCGGCGGCGTGCGCGCCGCCGTGCTGGAAGGCTGGGGCCTGCAGCTCTGCGCCAAGGACCCGAAATGGTACAGCGACACCGTCAGCGCCGTGATGGTGCCCGAAGGCTTCAAGGCCAATGACGTCATCAGCCGCGCCTTCCACCGCTACAATCTGGCGCTCGGCGCCGGCCTCAGCGAAGTCGCCGGCAAACTGTTCCGCATCGGCCATCTGGGTGACTTGAACGAACTGATGTGCCTCGGCGCCATCACCGGCGCGGAAATGGCCATGCGCGACATCGGCATCAACGTCAAACCCGGCAGCGGCGCCGCGGCCGCCGAGGAATTTTACCGCCACGCCGACTCACACAACCTGGCGAAAGCGGCTGAATAATCCGCGAAACCACACCGCCATGGATCCGCTGATCGTCTTCCTGGACCGCGAAACGCTGCACGCGCGCCTCCGCCCGCCCAGCTTTCCGCACCGCTACGTCGAACACGAAATGACCGGCGCGGCGGACGTCGCCGACCGCCTGCAAGGTGCGATGATCTGCATCACCAACAAGGTGCGCATCACAGCCGAAGCCTTGCAGCGCCTGCCGGACCTCAAACTGATCGCGGTTGCCGCCACCGGCACGGACGTGATCGACAAGCCGGCGGCGAAAGCCGCCGGTATCACCATCGTCAACATCCGCAATTACGCGTTCAACACCGTGCCGGAACACGTCGTCGCCCTGATGTTCGCGCTGCGCCGCAATCTCCTCGCTTATGCGAACGACGTGCGTGCGGGCGCCTGGAACCGCTCCCGCCAGTTCTGCTTTCTCACCCACCCCATCCAGGACATCGCCGGCTCCACACTCGGCATCGTCGGCTTCGGCGCCATCGGCCGCGCCATCGCCCAGCGCGCCGAAGCCCTCGGCATGCGCGTCCTCGCGCACGACACCGTGCCGGGCGACAACCTCGTCGATCTCGACACGATCCTTCGCGACAGCGACGTCATCACCCTGCACGTCCCCCTCACGGAGGACACGCGCCACATGATCGGCGCCGCGGAACTCGCGCGCATGAAGCCCAACGCCATCCTCATCAACACCGCCCGCGGCGGCCTGGTGGACGAACAGGCGCTCGCGGACGCGCTGCGCGCCGGCACAATCGCCGGCGCCGGCTTCGATGTCCTAACGGAGGAGCCCCCCGTCCACGGCAACGTCCTGCTCGATCCCGGCATCCCCAACCTGATCATCACCCCGCATGTCGCCTGGGCCAGCCAGGAAGCCATGCAAATCCTCGCCGACCAGCTCACCGATAATATCGAGGCTTTCATGTCGGGCGCGGCGCGGAACGTGGTTTAAGGAAGCACTTCTTTTTTGAAAAAAAGAAGCAAAAAACTTTTGCGAGTGCTGTCGCGGAGTCCGGGGACGGAAGCCGCGGTGTGGCAAAGGCAGCGTCCGACGCCATCTCCGTTGCGCGAATTATGAGGGCCGGCTCTACGTGTATCTCAATGGAGCGATCAGCATGCTCTCACGACTGCTTGGCATTCCGATCGCTGTCGTTCTCGCCGCGGCAGCGCCGATTGCTCAAAACGATCTGAAACCGTACAAAAAATGCCTTGACGGTCCTCAGGGCCTGAAAGCGTGCACCTTAAGTTACCTTGTCCCGGAACGCGCGCCGCCTGGTCACGCCACAATGGATGACGTCCTCCCGCAACGCCTGATCGTCTATCGTTATGGCCGACGCCTCTTTTCAGTAAGAAACGGCCCTTTCATCTGGAACTTTGCCTTTCTCGAGAATGGCAAAGAGCTTGCTTTTGCACAGGGGCCATTGCATTTCGGCATGATGTGCCACCTGGTTCTTTCCGCGACGGGCAAGGAGGTCGCCCAGGAAGATTGTTTTTCCCCGGAGGAGAAAAGTTCCAGGTGGATTCGCGACCTTGAGTCTCAGGAGGGGCACCAGCTGTCACCGGAGCCGTTCGACTGGAGAGAAGTTTCGAAGTAGAGCCGGTTCCACCCGTGCTGCCCTGAGCGGCAGATCGTTTAAGCCGTAATCAAAAGTTTTCTGCTTCTTTTTTTCAA
>CAZZYR010000366.1:0-3036 GCA_964658235.1 uncultured Acetobacteraceae bacterium
TCTGCCACCACATCCTCATAGACCAGATGCAGGGGCACGATCCTGTTGGCAGCGAAGAACGCGTAGAAGGCGTGGTTGGCCAGGTCCACATGCGCCATCTCAGTGTCGATCGCGGCGCGGCTGTACTGCAGCTCCGCGGGCGTGATCCGGCTGGATTGCGCGCTGGTCCAGCGCCCGGTCTGCCCGGCGATGCTGCGGGAGATCGCCTGTCCCAGCCGGTCCCGCCGCTCCAGCAGGATGAAGCGCGCGCGCGGCAGCAGGGCGTCCAGGATGCCGGCATCGGCCAGCATGATCAGCTGGTCTATGCTCGCTTTCACCGCCATCCGCCGGCCAACCATGGGCACAAGCAACGGCAGGTGCACCATGTAGCCGCGCAGCGAGCCCAGGCCGCGGCTGTGCGCATGGTTCAGCACCACGTTGGCCAGGAACACTTCCCCCGCATCGTTGAGCGCGCCCGTGGAGGCCAGCAGTGCCGCCAGGTAGTTCGATCCGCAGCGATTGGTGAAGCACAGGAACACGAAATCCACGTCCGGCATCCCGATGCCGCTTTCGTGGTCCAAGGGCGCCAGCCCGGCCACGATCGCATCCGCATGCGGCGTGGCTATCCGTCCCCTGACCGCCGCCGGCACCACCAAACGCGTTGTCCCCCTGTGCGCCGGTTTTCTGGGTGGTTTTTCCGGAAAAGAACAGCTTGCCGTTCCGCCGCCTGCGGCTAGGCTCCCGCCCATCTGAGTCCGGAGCTTCCATGAACACCCTTTCCACCAAGATGCTCGCCCCCGCTTTGATGCTGGGCGCCATCTCCGGCGCGCAGGCCGCGCCGTCCACCAATCCCCTGTTGGAGCCCAGCACGCTGCCCTACCAGGCGCCGCCATTCGACCGCATCCACGACGCCGACTACCTGCCCGCCATCGATGCCGCCATGCACGCGCACGATGTGGAGATTGCTGCCATCGCCGGCAGCCGTGAGGCGCCCACCTTCGACAACACCATCGTTGCCATGGAACGCTCCGGCGCCATGCTGACCCGTGTGGCGCAGATCTTCGGGAATATCACGCAGTCAAACACCGACGATGCGCTGGACAAGGCGAAGGACGAGATCGATCCGAAACTGCAGGCGCACCAGGATGGCATCTTCCTGAACCCGCAGCTGTTCGCACGCGTCAAGGCTGTCTATACGCGGCGCGCGGATCTGAAGCTGGATGCGAAGTCACAATTCCTGCTTGAACAGACCTACAAGCAATTCGTCCACGCCGGTGCCGCGCTGGCCGCCGCCGACCAGTCCCGCCTGCGCACGCTGAACCAGCAGATCACCAAGCTGCAAACCACATTCCAGCAGAAGCTGCTGGCTGCCACCGCCGGCGGCGCCGTGGTGGTCGATACCGCGGCCGAGCTGGCGGGCCTGGATCAGGCGGCCATCGCGGCGGCGGCGGAAGCCGGCAAAGCCCGTGGCCACGACGGCAAATATGTCCTGCCGCTGCGCAACACCACGCAGCAGCCAACGCTGGTCAAGCTCACGGACCGCGCGCTGCGCGCGCGCATCCTGGCCGCCTCCGAAACCCGCGGCGATGCCGCGGGACCGAACGACGTGCGCGACCTGGTGGCACAGCTCGCCAAACTGCGCGCGGACAAGGCCAAGCTGCTCGGCTTCTCGAGCTTTGCGGCCTACACGCTGGAAAACCAGATGGCCAAGACGCCGGAAGCCGCCATGAAGCTGCTGGACAGCCTGGTGCCCGGCGCGACCGCGAAGGCACGCGGCGAGGGCGCGGACATGCAGGCGATTATCGACAAGCAGAATGGCGGCTTCAAACTCGCCGCCTCCGACTGGAATTTCTATGGCGAACAGGTGCGCGCGCAGAAATACGCGCTGGACGAAGCCCAGACCCGACCGTATTTCGAAATCGACCGCGTGCTGCATGACGGCGTGTTCTTCGCCGCCAACAAGCTCTACGGCGTCACCTTCAAGGAACGCCATGATCTGCCTGTGTATCAGCCGGACGTGCGCACCTTCGAGATGTTCGACGCGGACGGCACGCCCATCGCGCTGTTCTACGCGGATTACTACGCGCGCCCGAACAAGCAGGGCGGCGCCTGGTGCGATGCCTTCGTCCCGCCCAGCGGCCTGCTCGGCCTCAAGCCGGTGGTGGTCAACGTCACCAGCTTCACCAAGCCGGCGCCGGGTCAGCCCGCGCTGATCAGCTTCGATGACGTGACCACCATGTTCCACGAATTCGGCCACGCGCTGCACGCCATCTTCAGCAACCAGCACTTTCCGAGCCAAAATGGTTTCGGCGTGCCGACGGACGTTGTGGAGTTCCCCTCCCAGTTCAACGAGCATTGGGCGCTGGACCCCACCGTGTTTGCCAACTACGCGCATCACTACAAAACCGGCGAGGCGATGCCGGCGGAGATGGTGGAAAAGATCCGCCGCGCGAAAACCTTCAACCAGGGCTACATGCTGACGGAATACCTGGCTGCCGCCTTGCTGGATCTTGAATGGCACAGCCTGCCCGCCGGCGCGCCGCTGCAGACGCCGGACGCGTTCGAAGCCGCCGCGCTGAAGAAGCATGCGATCGACCTGGACACCGTTCCGCCGCGCTACCGCACCACCTACTTTGCCCACATCTGGGCCGGCGGATACGCCGCGAATTACTACGCCTATCTGTGGGGCGAGGTGCTGGATGACGACGCCTACGCCTGGTTTACCGAGCATGGCGGCCTGACACGCGCCAATGGGCAGCGCTTCCGCGACATGATGCTCGCGCCTGGGCATACGGCTGACCCGATGGAGCTCTATCGCGCGTTTCGTGGGCATGATCCGGATACGGCGCCGTTGCTGCGACAGCGGGGATTGGACAGCAAGAGTTAAGGCAAGCAGTTCTTTTTTGAAAAAAAGAACCAAAAAACTTTTGCGAATTGGCGCACGCCGCCGGATAGAGCCGCGACAGCGCTGACAAAAGTTTTTCGCTTCTTTTTTTCAAAAAAGAAGGCCTTCCTTACCTTATCGGCCACAACCAAGCCGCCCCCCGCACCCCCGAA
>CAZZYR010000367.1:0-356 GCA_964658235.1 uncultured Acetobacteraceae bacterium
CGCCATCCGCTACACGCTTACCGGCGCGACGCACGGCAGCATCTGCCACTGCCGCATGTGCCAGAAGGCCGTCGGCGGCCCATTTGCAGCGCTGGCCACGATTGACCGCGCGGACTTCGCATGGACGCGTGGCACCCCTGCCCGCTTTGCCAGTTCCAACCTCGCCACCCGTGGTTTCTGCGCCGCCTGCGGCACGCCGCTGACCTATGAGAACACGGTCGATCCGGCGCGCATGGATATCACGATCGGCAGCCTGGACACCCCGGCCGCTGTCCCGCCGCAAGACCAATATGGCATTGAAGGCCGGCTGCCGTGGTTCGAAAGCCTGCCCGCCCTGCCCGGCCGCGCCACGGAAG
>CAZZYR010000367.1:366-3032 GCA_964658235.1 uncultured Acetobacteraceae bacterium
CAGCATCCGGACCACGGCTGAGTGGACGGTTTCGTGCGAGGGCTCAGCGCTGTTCTCGCGAATGGCACGCTGCTCGCCGCACTGCTTCTCATCCCGTCCGCGCGCGGCAACCCGGCAGCCGTAGCTCAAATCATCCGCCCGTTGATGGCCCGCTACCAGATCCCCGGCATGGCGGTCGGCATCCTGGAGAACGGACGCGCTTCCACTTATTATTTCGGCGTTGCGTCAGGGACTACGAATGTTCCTCTAACCAGCCAAACGCTTTTTGAAGTCGGCTCCATCACCAAAACTTTTACCGCCACACTCGCGGCCTATGCGCAAGCCACCGGCCACCTCGCTTTATCTGACAGCGCCAGCAAGGATTTTGCGCCCCTGCGGGGCAGCGCAATGGACCAGGTCAGCTTGCTCAATCTGGGCACCCACACCGCTGGCGGCTTTCCCCTGCAAGTGCCGGATAACATCGCGACCACGCAGCAGCTCATCGCCTACTTCCGGGACTGGAAACCCCAGCATCTGCCAGGAACATCGCGGACCTATGCAAATCCTGGCATCGGCCTGCTTGGCCTGATTGCCGCATCCAGTCTGGGCCGTGAGTTCGATTCCCTCATACAGGGTGACCTGTTCCGTGCGCTCGGCATGAAACATAGCTTTCTCCATGTTCCCAATTCTCAGCTGAAGAATTACGCCCTGGGCACCACGGCGGACGGGAGGCCCATGCGGCTCTCGGCCGGGATCCTGGCGTCCGAGACGTATGGGCTGCGCACCACCGCGGACGATCTCCTGCTGTTCCTGCAAGCCAATATGGGAACGCGCGTGGTGGCCAGACTTGGCAGCGCGCACTGCTATCAACGCACACAGGGTATTTTCGCATCGGCGCCATGATTCAGGACCTGGTCTGGGAACAATACGTCCTGCCGGTCTCGCTCAAGGCTCTGCTGCAAGGCAATCCCGAAGCAGGTGATCCTTGAGCCAAACCCCGCCGCACGCATCGATCCGCCGTCGCCACCGCGTGATGATGTGCTGATCGACAAGACCGGGTCCACCAACGGGTTCGGCGCCTACGTTGCCTTCATCCCGGGCCGCCACGCCGGCATCGTATTGCTTGCCAACCGGTCCTATCCCATCGCCGCACGGGTGACGGCGGCATACGCCATCCTCGAAAAACTCGGGCTTATCGCGTCGCCACCAGGAACAAACGCGGCATTGCCAGAAGCACGCTTCCGTCCGGCTGCACCGGATAGGCCGGCGCAAGCGCAGCGCGGTAACGATGTAGGAACGCCTCCCGGTCCGCCGGAATCAAAGGCGCCAGGAACGGCAACAGGCCCGTCCCCTTGAACCATTCAACGATGCCGTCCAGGCCGTTTGGCAGCACGTGGTAATAGGTGGTGCGCCACACCTCCACACGGGCGCAACTGGTGCGCAGCAGGGCGTGATACCACTCGGCACGTTCGATGTGGGTGCGACGGTCGTCCAGACCGGCCAGCGTGATCGACCATGGGCCGTCCCAGGCCACGTCGCGCATCAGCAGTTGCGCCGGTTCCGCCAGATTGTCCGGCAACTGCACGGCCAGAGTGCCGCCGGGGGCAAGTTTTCCAGCCAGCTTGGGGAAGAGGTTCTGGTGATCCGCCACCCAATGCAGGCTGGCATTGGCCAGGATGACGTCGAACGCGCCTGGTGGGTCCCATGCTGCGATGTCCGCCACGATGAACTCGGCGGCCGGCAGGCGCTCGCGGGCGGCGTCCACCATGGCGGCAGAACTGTCCACGCCGGTGATGCGCGCGTTTGGAAACCGTTCGGCGAGGACTTGCGTGGAATTGCCGGGGCCACAGCCGAGATCGGCGCATATTTGCGCGTCTGTATCAGGCACGCGGGCGAGAAGGTCGCGCACGGGGCGGGTGCGCTCTTCTTCGAAGGTGACGTATTGGGCGGCGGTCCATTCCATGAGGAAAAGAAAGCCCTTCTTTTTTGAAAAAAAGAAGCAAAAAACTTTTGTCTATTGGCGCGCGTGTGTTGGAACCTCCGCGACAGCGCTGAAAAAAGTTTTTTGGTTCTTTTTTTCAAAAAAGAACTCTTCCTTACTCCTGCCTATAATTCGGCGCCTCCCGCGTAATCGCCACATCATGCACATGGCTCTCCCGCAGCCCCGCGCCCGTAATCCGCCGAAACTGCGTGTTCGCGCGCAAATGCGCGATCGTGGCCGATCCCGTGTATCCCATGCCCGCCCGCAGTCCGCCGACAAGCTGGTGGATGACGCCGGAGACGGGCCCCTTGTAACCCACCCTGCCCTCTACGCCTTCCGGCACCAGTTTGAGAGAGTCCGTGATTTCCTGCTGGAAGTAGCGGTCCGCCGAGCCGCGGGACATGGCGGCGATGCTGCCCATGCCGCGATAGGATTTGTAGGAGCGGCCCTGGTAGAGGAAGACCTCGCCGGGAGCCTCGTCCGTGCCGGCGAGCAGGCTGCCCACCATGACGGATTCCGCGCCCGCGCCGATGGCCTTGACGATGTCGCCTGAGGTGCGGATGCCGCCATCGGCGATGCTGGGGATGTCCCGCGCGCCGCAGGCCGCGGCGGTTTCCATCACCGCTGAGAATTGCGGCACGCCGACGCCGGCAACGACACGGGTGGTGCAGATGCTGCCGGGGCCGATGCCGATCTTGATGCAGTC
>CAZZYR010000368.1:0-3029 GCA_964658235.1 uncultured Acetobacteraceae bacterium
AGCTTGCTTACGTTGGCGTGCTGGAGCACGCCCTACGCTCACTTGCGAAGGTCGGGTAGTGCAGCTTGCTTAGGTTGGCGTGCTGGAGCACGCCCTACGCGCGCTTAGGATGGCCGGAATATCGTTCGTGTCCAGATCGGGCCCACACCATGAAGCTGCTCAACCCACAGCCGCATAGTCCTCATAGGTCAGGTGAAGATCGTGGCTGCTTGTAATATCAACCATAATCACGACGCCGTCCGTGGAATCAACAAGTGCGTAGGACCAGTAGCCGTTTGCCCGCGCGAGTGCCGCGTAGAGCGGGTGGAAGAAGGATGCGGTATCGGTGCGTGGGTCGTAGGGCGGCGCGATCCGGAAAATAGGATAGTGTCCACGGTTGCAAAGCGCGAGCGCCTGAACTTTCACCTTGTTGCGCTCAAAGACCTGCCTTGCGGGGTGATTCCACGTTGCCAGCGCGACCGACACGCAGCCCTGCGCCATGTGCGTATAAAGCCTGGTCCGCGCGAGCGCAGGCAGGTCTGCCGCATACACCGGGGACATCACGGCAATCGCCGCAAGGATGGCAGCCAACATGCGAATCACGGCAGGCTGCCCGGCGCTGCATCGATTTGATCGAGCCGATGCGCCTTGATGATGTTTTTAAGTTTGGCGGCATAGTTAGGATCGGTTGCATACCCCGCGCGCGCGACGTGATCCACAAACTGGTCGGGCTGCTTCGAATACGCAAACGAGGGGCCGAAACGGGGATTATTCCTGAGGAGCCGTCCGTAATCGTCGGCGGCTTCCTCCAGACTGGTATAGGCGCGGAAGCTGTCATGGATCAATGTGGCGTGGCCGTTTGCCACTTCGTGTGTGGCAAAGCTGACGGAAGCTCCCGCCGACGATTTTCCTTTTACACCGAAATAGGCGTTTCCTTTGACATGCTGACCCCAGGATGATTCGAGAGCAGCCTGCGCGATCACAACACAGACCGGAACTCCCCATGCTGCGTTCACCGCCTTCGCCGCCGGCGTGATGCGTGCGATGAAGGCGGTGACGTATGATGGCGTGGCGTGCGTCTTGTGATGCGGCTTAATGGGATGATGCCGATGATGGGGCATTGGTGCGTTCCCTATTTGGCTGATGTGTTCAGCGTGATGACGGCGGAGGCGGTTCTCGCGCCGGCGGCCGTTGCGTGGAGCAGGGCGTCGCGCAGCGCTGCCAAATAGCGCGCACCGGGCTCGGTGTTCGGACGGCTATCGGCCAGCAGTTTTTCGGTGGATGCGCTGACCAGTATCATGTCGGTACCGAACGGTTCTTCGGCTGACAGAACCCAGTGCGGCAGATAGCCGAGCTTGAGAGCGGCGCCGGCCGGAAGCAGCACCGACGGGTCGTCGTGGGCAATGCTCAAGGCTGCGTCGCGCACTTGCGGATAGAGGTGGGTCAGGCTGCCATCGCTGGAGAGGTAGTCCACGCGGACGTAGGCCGGAAAATCGAGGCCAGAAACAATGGTGTGCAAGTGCGTGTGCGCGACAAGGTGAGTGGCGTCTTCCTTGATGGCCAAGATGGGCGCGCCGGCGCCTGGCGTGCCCCGGATCGTGTCCAGCACGGTGCAGTACGGGCCGTCGATGGCTTTGACGGACCAGACGGTGTCCAGGCCGGAGGCGGATGCGGCGGCTGCCTGGTGCAGTCGGGCTTCGGGGCCGCCGGCGCCAGCGAGGCCGGAGATGGCGATGCCCGAGGAGGTGGGCGTGGCGTTGGAAAGAGTGCATCGCACCTGGGAAAGCGCCTGATTTACGGCCAAGGCAGCCTTCACCGGATCAGCCGGCAGTTGAGGCGGCGGCGCAGTTTCGATGTGCGGCGGCACTTGTATGGGCGGCGGGATGATGGCTGGAGGAGCGGGCTCCGGAACCGGCGTGGAGCCGCGAAGGAAGAACCACGCGCCAGCCCCACTTGCGGCCAGCACCGCAACCACCGCTAGCGCGGGCACCACCGGAAAACCGGATTTAGCCTTGGCCGGGGCTGGCGCAGCCGGCGGCGGCGCAGCAGATTTCGGTGCCACCGCGGGCTGCGCGGCGGGCGCACGCATGATCACTGTGCGCTCCTCATCCGGCTCCTCGGCCACCACCGCGGGCGCGCACAAGGCGGCGTTCATGGCGTCCGCGAAGCTGGCAGCGTCCTGGAACCGCTCCTCCGCCTGGCGGGCCATCGCGCGCTGCAGGACGGGGTCCAGCGCCACCGGCAGGCCCGCCAGGCGCTCGCTGGCGCGGGGGGCGAGGCCGGCGTTCAGCACTTTGTGCATGATGGCGGTGGGGTTGCCCTCGTAGGGACGCGTGCCGGTGAGCAGGTGGAAAGCCATGGCACCGGCGGCGTAGATGTCGCTGCGCGCGTCAGCAGGTTCGCCGAGGAACTGCTCGGGCGCCATGTAGGCCGGCGTGCCCATCACCACGCCCACGGACGTCATGGCGGAACTCTCGATACGCGCGATGCCGAAATCGGCGAGCTTCACCGCACCGTCCGCGCTGAGCATGACGTTGGCGGGCTTGACGTCCCGGTGCACCACGCCGCGCGCGTGGCTGAAGGCGAGGGCGGCCAGCACCTGGGACATGATGCGGCAGACCCAGGCGGCGTCCAGCGGTTCGCGCTTGTCCAGCACTTCCTTCAGGGAGCCGCCGGCGACGAACTCCATGACGATGTAGGCCACGTCATCGGTTTCGCCGAAATCGTAGACGCCGACGATGTTGGGGTGGCTGTGGCGGCCGGCGGCCTGGGCTTCGCGGCGGAAGCGGGCGAGGCCTTCGGTGGCTTCCTCGTCGTCCGCGCCGGCGAGACGGACGGTCTTGATGGCGACCTGGCGGTGGATGAGGGGATCCCAGCCGTCATAGACGAGGCCCATGGCGCCGCGGCCGAGGGTGCCGCGGATTTCGTATTTGCCGAGGTTCATGGAAAGGAAGGCCTTCTTTTTTGAAAAAAAGAAGCAAAAAACTTTTCTCCGGCTGTCGCGGACTCAATGGATAAAAGTTTTTTGGTTCTTTTTTTCAAAAAAGAAC
>CAZZYR010000369.1:0-3009 GCA_964658235.1 uncultured Acetobacteraceae bacterium
GTTCGTCGTGCCCAGCAACGGATAAATGCGCGGATCGAGCAACCCAAGAGTCGCCTTCCCCGCTGCAATCCGCTGCGAATTCACCAGCCCGATCAGCCCCGCCACCACCGGTGACGCCACGGACGTGCCGCCAAACTGATAGTCCTGCCCTTGCAGAACCACCCGCACGCCGGTGTTCGGATTGGCCACCGCGGACAGATCCGGCACCGCGCGCGCGGCATAGGTCAGCTTGGATTGATAGGACGGTTTCGCAAATAGCTGGCTGATGCCGCCGCCGCTGCCGCTCCAGCCCGTCTCGGATGTCACCGTGCTGCCGCTCATCTTCAGCGTCGTGCCGCCCACCGCCGCCACGTTCGGATCCGTGGAATAGTAGGACGGCACATTCGCGCTGCCACCGCACTCACGGCTGCCGCTGTCGCCGGAGGAGACAAACACGCTCGCCCCCAGCGATGTCATGGTGGCGAAATACTGGTCGTCCGTTTGTGCCTCGCCGCTGGAGATATCGGTCTCGCACTCGCCCAGGCTGATGGAAACCTGCGTGATGGACACACCACTCTGCTGATCCGTGATCACCCGCTGAAACGTGGTGTCCAGCGCCGAGTTGGCCAAGGACTGCGCCGCGTACACACGCACCTTGCTGGCCGGCGCAATGCCGCTGGAATACTCGGTATCCAGGGACTCCTCGCCAGATGGCGCCGGCAACGTCCCAGGCACCGCCTGGATGAACGTGATGTTGGACAGGCTGTCGGAAATCCCGGCCTCGGACCAGAATTGCGTCAGGTCGGTCTTCAGCGGGAACGTATCGATCACGATGGCCGTGGTGGTGCCCGTGCCGGTCCCGCCGCTATTCGCCGTGTAAGCGTTCTTCAGGTCGGACGGCACATACGGCACCGTCCCCGCCTGCGGCGAAATCACCTTGGGGTGCTGCAATGGAAAGGATGTGTGCATGGTATGCGCGTGCAGATGCGGCTGCAGCCCATTCACGCTCAGCACGATGCCGGCCAGGTTCGCCGGAATGGACGGGGCGCTATCGGCCGCCACGTAGTCCTGTCCCTCCGACGTTATGTGGGCAAAATGCACGCCCAGCGCACGGCTGACCGTGTCGGCGCGGCCGCTCGCGCTAATCGTCAGGCGGCTCGGCACGGTCGCATCGATGGACAGGCCCTGGGATGTCAGCCACGCCACCACCGCATCGTGGTCCTGCTGCGTCGGCAAATGCCGCGCCGCCAGATCGGCCGGCAGCAATTTCCGTCCTGCCCGGTTGGACGCCGTCATCCCCTCGAAATCCCGCAGCCGCAACGCAACCTGGAAGTGCACCAGGCTCGCCGGATCAGCCTCACCCACCACGTGAACCGTGCTGGAGAAGCGCGCCACGCTGTTCGCCAGGGGCGCGGTCGCGGCCAGCGCAGGAGCCGCGCAAGCCAAGCCGAAAGCGGTCGCAAGCAAAACAAAACGGGACTTCTGTGTCTGCACGAGCAGGTCCTTTCACGGGTTGTGAGTCCAACCTGAACACGCCCCAGTCGTCACTGGCAACCCGGAACACAACCGGAATTTATCGCAAATCACCGTTATGTGCCCTGACCGGCCAGCTTGCCCAAACCCACCCGGCCTTGCACCCTGCCGCCATGCGCACCTTCCAAGAAACGGCGTCCCAGCTCGCCGCCGGCCAAACCACCAGCCGCGCCCTGGTGGAGTCCTGCCTGGAGCGCATCGCGGCATCTGATGGCGAAGGCGGCCGCACCTTCCTCCGCATCTACACGGACCAAGCCCGCGCCAGCGCGGACGCCATGGACACCCTCCGCCGCGCCGGCCGTGCCCCGGGCCCCTTCGCCGGCATCCCCATCAGCCTGAAGGACCTGCTGGACGTGGCCGGCGAGCCAACCCCCGCCGGCTCCGTCATCCTGGCCGAAGCCCCGCCCGCCCAGGCCCACGCCCCTGTCGTCCAGCGCCTCCTTGCCGCCGGCCTCATCCCCGTCGGCCGCACGAACATGACGGAATTCGCCTTCTCCGGCGTCGGCATCAACCCGCATTACGGCACGCCCCGCGCGCCATACGGCCGCGCGGCGGACGGCACCGGCCGCGTCCCCGGCGGCAGCTCTTCCGGTGCCGCCGTCTCCGTCGCGGACGGCATGGCGCTCGCCGCCATCGGAACCGACACCGGCGGCTCCTGCCGCATCCCCGCCGCCTTCTGCGGCGTCGTCGGCTATAAACCCACCGCCAGGCGCGTCCCCCTCCAGGGCGTGCTGCCCCTCTCCCCGTCGCTGGATTCCGTAGGCCCGCTCGCCAACAGCGTCGCGTGCTGCGCCACCATCGACGCCATCATCGCCGTAGCACCCCTGCCATCCGCCGCCCCCATGCAAGCCGCCGGGCTCCGCCTGCTGTTCCCCACGAACCTCGTCCTGGACAACATGGACGCGTCCACCGAACGCGCTCTGGACCGCGCCATCCAGCGCCTGGACCGCGCCGGCGTCACCGTCGTGCACCGCCGCCTGCGCGCGTTCGACATGATCACCGAAGCCCACGCCCGCGGCGGCTTCGCCGTGGTCGAATCCTACGCCTGGCACCGCACCCTGCTCGCCGAACACGCGGACCGTTACGACTCCCGCGTCGCCTCCCGCATCCTGCCCGGCGCGGACATGGCGGCCGCGGATTACGTCGCCCTGATGCAGGCGCGCACCCGAATCATCGAAACCTTCGCCGCCGAACTCGCCCCATTCGACGCGCTGGTGCTGCCCACCGTCCCCATCGCCCCGCCCCCCATCAGCGCCTTTGACGATGACGACGACTAAAAGCGCCTCAACGGCCTGATCCTGCGCAACACCGCGCAAATCAACTTCCTGGACGGCTGCGCCATCAGCCTCCCCTGCCACGAACCCGGCGCCCCGCCCGCCGGCCTCATGCTCGCCGCGACTTCAATGGCGGACGCAAGGCTTTTCATGATTGCTGCCGCGGTAGAAGCAGTTCTTTTTTGAAAAAAAGAACCAAAAAACTTTTGTCAGTGCTGTCGCG
>CAZZYR010000370.1:0-3005 GCA_964658235.1 uncultured Acetobacteraceae bacterium
TCCCGGTCCACATGATCGAGACGATCAACAAGCTGGTCCGCACCAGCCGCCAGATGCTCCACGAAATCGGCCGCGAACCCGCGCCCGAGGAACTCGCCGAAAAACTCGGCATGCCGCTGGAAAAGGTCCGCAAGGTCCTCAAGATCGCCAAGGAACCGATCAGTCTCGAGACCCCCATCGGCGACGAGGAAGACAGCCACCTGGGTGACTTCATCGAGGACAAGGGCGCCGTCATCCCGCTGGACGCCGCCATCCAGGCCAACCTCCGCGAAGCCACAACGCGAGTCCTGTCCAGCCTCACCCCGCGCGAGGAACGCGTCCTGCGGATGCGCTTCGGCATCGGCATGAACACGGACCACACGCTGGAAGAAGTCGGCCAGCAGTTCAACGTCACGCGCGAACGCATCCGGCAGATCGAGGCGAAGGCGCTGCGCAAGCTGAAGCATCCGAGCAGGAGCAGGAAGCTAAGAAGCTTCTTGGACGACTAAGGAAGAAAGAGTTCTTTTTTGGAAAAAAGAACCAAAAAACTTTTATCAATGGTCGGGTGTTTGACGATGGACGCGCGCGCTATCGGCGTAAAAGTTTTTTGCTTCTTTTTTGCAAAAAAGAAGGCCTTCCTTCCTTGCTAAGCACCACCCGCGTCGGCGTTACCGTCACCTTCCTCCGCCAGGAAAAGCAGCCGCCTCACGTCCAGATCGTCCTGCCGCCAGACGCCTGCATCGTCCGCGTTCCAGCACCCACAGTCGGCTTCTACCGCTACCTCTATGACTCCGTGGGCGCCGCCCATGTCTGGTGGCTCCGCCGCACGATGCCGAAAGATCAGCTCACCGCGCTGATCCGCGCACCCGGCGTCAGCATCCACGTGCTCTACAAAGGCCACGAACCGGCGGGCTTCTTCGAGTTGGACGCGCGCGCCGTCCGCACCGTCAATCTGAGCTATTTCGGCCTGTTCCCCCACGCCATCGGCGCCGGCCTTGGCACCACGCTGCTGAACGCCGCCATGGCGCTCGCCTGGGCCCACAAACCCGCAGCACTCACCGTCAACACCTGCACTGCGGACCACCCGCGCGCCTTGCCAAACTACATCCGCGCCGGCTTCGTCCCCGTCCGCGCCGCCCGCGAAATCTGGGATGTGCCGAACCATCTGGGCTTGCTCATTCCGGACCATCTGCGCATTTAGCGCCCACAGGTTTTCCCTCCATCGTCTCGCATTTTCGGAGCACCGTATGACCTGGACCGCGCAAGACATCCCCACTTTGGCCGGGCGCGTCGCCATCGTCACCGGCGCCAGCAGCGGCATCGGCTATGAAGCGGCTCTCGCACTCGCCGGCCATGGCGCGGAGGTCATTCTCGCGGTTCGGGACGCGCAGCGCGGCCAGGCCAGCGCCACCGCCATCCGCGCCGCCTATCCGGACGCCAAAGTCTCCGTCAGCCTTTTGGATGTCGCCAGCCTCGCTTCGGTCAAGGACTTTGCGGAGCGCACGTCGGACACCGTCCCGCGCATCGATATCCTGCTCAACAATGCCGGCCTCGGCCTGCAAGCCAAGCGCGCCGTCACGGTGGACGGCTTCGAACGCCAGTTCGGCACCAACCATCTCGGCCACTTCGCGCTCACCGGCCGGCTCATCCCCGCCTTGCTGCGCGCCCCGTCGCCCCGCGTGATCACCATCGCCAGCATCGCCCACCGGCGCGGCAAAATAAATTTCGACGATCTGCAGACCGAGCGCCCCTACAACGGTCGCGTGGCCTATGGGCAGTCTAAGCTAGCGAACCTGATGTTCGCGCTGGAGCTGGACCGCCGGGCGCGCCTCGCCGGCTCCCGCCTGGTCAGCGTGGCGGCCCATCCCGGCGTGTCCACCACCGGCTTCATGGCCGCCACCCAGATGCCGCCTGTCATTGCCGGAATCGGCAATGCGGTCATCGGCGTATTGGGCCAGAGTGCGCGGAACGGCGCGCTCCCAGGGCTGTACGCGGCAACGATGCCTGACGTCATGGGTGGCCAATACTGGGGACCAAACGGGCTGCTGGAGGTGCGCGGCGCCCCGGCGCTGGCGCGCATTTCTCCGCAAGGACAGGACCGCGCGGTCTGGAACCGCCTATGGACGGTCTCGGAGGCCGAAACCGGCGTCACCTACCCGCCGCTCGTCTGAAACCTCGCCGGCGCAACCGGGATCAAAAAAGACGCCGCCGTAACTCTGGTATGAGACCGTCCGTTGCGGCATATATCGTGCGCGGGAACCATGTGGCGGGGACGCTGATCGTATGGCCGAGATCGAAGACCGGCTTGCCCCACAAGACGGGTTGAACAATTACAATATCCTGTTGACCCGGATGGATCTGCCAACGCATGGCAGCGCATGCTTCACCTTCGCATTGACTGACTCCATGCTGACCTTGGCTGAACTGCAGGTGAGCGTGCCTGCCAACGGCCAGAGCTTGGACCGGATGACTGTCATCGCGCATGATTCGATGATCGACATCCTGCGCCAGCTCATCTTTCGCGCGGACAAAGCCCGTGCCACGCATGAGAGAAACGCCAAGCCGTTGTCCTTGGCCATTCCAAAAGCCATTAACGACGAGCTGGAGTTCATGGTGGACCGCCCCGCCCAGGCGTCCTTCGTGGAGTTGGAGGACGCCGGCGCTCTCGGCTGACGCGTTTGCGCGTCCGCGGCCGCGCGCCAGGCGAATGCCGACTTGAACACGCCTCCCACCGCCGGCCCCGCCGTGCTGATCGACCGCCTGTCGCTACGCTTCGGCACGGGGCTGCTGTTCGATAACCTCAGCCTGGAGCTTGCGCCCGGCCAGGTGACCGCGCTGCTTGGCGCCAGCGGCGTCGGCAAAACAAGCCTCCTCCGCGTGCTCGCCGGCTTTCTACCCGCGGCCGGCACCATCACCACGGCGGACGGCGCCAGCCTGCACGGGCATGTGGCCTATATGGGCCAGGAGGACCTTCTGCTGCCGTGGCTTTCCGCGCTGGGCAACATCACGCTCGGCGCCAGATTGCG
>CAZZYR010000371.1:0-3005 GCA_964658235.1 uncultured Acetobacteraceae bacterium
CGGGATGCGATGTGGGGGTGGAGGCGGTGTGGGACTGTGCGCCGGTGGTGTTCGATGCGGGGTGCGTGGCGGCGGTTCGGGGGGCGGCCGAGGGGTTGGGGTTGAGCTGGCGGGAGATGGTTTCAGGCGCGGGGCACGACGCGGTGTATGTGTCGCGGGTGGCGCCGACGGGGATGGTGTTCGTGCCGTGTGCGGGCGGGGTGAGCCATCATCCGGCTGAGCGCATAACGCCGGCGCAGGCGGCTGCCGGGGCGGATGTGTTGCTGGGCGCGGTGCTGGCGTTCGATGGCCGGGCGACATGAGCGGGATCGAGGCAAGGAGCATCGATTGGGTGCCGTTGCGGGAGCGGCATGGGACGGTGGCGGATCAGGGGCGGTTCTGGTTCCTGGGAAATTTCCATTTCCTGACGATTGCCATCGGGTTCATCGGGCCGGGGATGGGGCTGGGGATGTGGTGGACGATCCTGGCGACGGTGGTGGGGGTGCTGGCGGGGACGGTGTTCCAGGCGGCGCATGCCAGCCAGGGGGCGGAGATGGGGCTGCCGCAGATGATCCAGAGCCGGGCGCAGTTCGGCTATCGCGGGGTGATCGTGCCGCTGTTTGCTGCGCTGTTCACCTATGTGGGGTTCAACGTGCTGGACACGATCTTGCTGGCGGAGGGCATGGCGGGGCTGGCGGGGTGGAACAAGGTGGCCGTGGCGGTGGCGGTGAACCTGGCCGGCGGGGCGCTGGCGTTGTGGGGGCATGATTGGCTGCATCGGGCGTTTCGCTGGCTGTTCTGGATCAGCGTGCCGCTGGTGGGGGTGCTGAGCGTGGCGGTGGTGTTCGGGCTGCACCCGCACGGGGCGGCGCCGGTGGCGGCGGGCGGATTCGGCGCGGTGGCGTTCATGACGCAGCTTGCGGCGGGGGCGAGCTACAATCTGACCTATGCGACGTATGTATCCGACTACACGCGGTATTTGCCGCCGGAGACATCCACGCGGCGGGTGATGGTGGCGGTGTTCCTGGGCGCGGCGGTGTCCGCGATCTGGCTGATGTCCTTGGGGGCGTGGCTGGCGGTTCGGCTGGGCGGCGAGGACGCGCTGACCGATTTGCTGGTGGCGGGGAACCTGGTGGTGCCGGGGCTGGGGTCCGTGCTGGCCGGGGTGTCCGTGGCAGCGCTGACGGCGGCGGTGGGGATGAACGCGTATAGCGGGATGCTGACGCTGGTGACGGCGGTGGATTGTCTGCAGCCCGTGCGGCCGACGCGCGGGTTGCGGATGGCGGGGGTGGGGGCGCTGACGCTGCTGTGCACGGTGGTGTCCGTGCTGTGGGGCGGCAATGCGATTGCGTCGCTGAACGCGGCGGTGGTGATGATGCTGTATCTGCTGGCACCGTGGACGGCGATTAATCTGGTGGACTATTTTTTCGTGCGGCGCGGCCGGTATGCGGTGGCGGATCTGTTTGTGCCGGGCGGCATCTATGGCACCTGGGGGTGGCGCGGGCTGTCCGCGTATGGGGTGGGCTTTGCAGTGAGCCTGCTGTTCTGCGTGTTGCCGGATGTGTTCATGGGACCCGCGGCGCGTGCGATGGGCGGCATCGATGTGGGGTGGATTGTGAGCCTCGCGGTTAGTGCCACGTGCTATCTGGCATTCTCCTACGGATTTGAACCCGAAACGGAGCGGGCGGCCGTGGCGGCCAGCATGGCCGAGCAAGCCGCCCTTTCCTGAGTCCGCGGCAGCACAGACAAAAGTTTTTTGCTTCTTTTTTCCAAAAAAGAAGACCTTGCCTTTCGTTGCCATGTCATCATGCCGTCATGCAATTCCGTCGCGCGGGGGATTATCACCCGGCCATGCCTCATTTGACCGCCTATAACCTGGATGCCGAGTGGCTGGAGGCCGATGGCAGCGGCGGGTTTGCATCCGGCACGGTGGGCGGGCCACGGACGCGGCGGTATCATGGGCTGCTGAGCCCGGCGACGACGCCGCCGACGGGGCGGATGGTGCTGGTGAATGGCGTGGAGGCGTGGGTGGACCTGCCCGGCGGGACGGTGCCGCTGAGCACGCAGGCCTATGCGCCGGACGTGGTGTTTCCGGATGCGCGCGGCGGGCTGGTCGGGTTCGAACGGCTGCCTTGGCCTACTTGGATCTTTGGACTGGGGGATGGGACGATCGTGGTGCACGAGATCTTCGTGCAGCCGGCGTCCTGCGAGACGGTGCTGCGATGGCGGCGGACGGCGGGGAGCGGGCCGTGCCGGCTGCGGGTGCGGCCGCTGCTGTCAGGGCGGGATTATCATGCGCTGCACCGGGAGAACGGGGCGTTTGATTTTGCCGCCGCGGTGAGCGGGGGAAATGTGTGTTGGCGGCCCTATGCCGATGTGCCGGCGGTAACCGCGATGACGAGCGGAACGTATGTGCATGCACCGGTTTGGTACCGGAATTTTATTTACGCGGCGGAGCGGGAGCGGGGCTTGGACTTCATCGAGGATCTGGGCTCGCCCGGGGAGTTCGCGTTTGATTTGTCCGAGGGGGAGTCTGCCACGATCGTGTGGCGGACGGGGGATGGACTGACCGGCGAGGCGGCGGCGTATGGGCGCGGGCTGGCGGCGAGCGAGCGGGCAAGGCGGAGCGCGTGCGGGTCCGGGACGCAGCTGGCGGCGAAGAGTTATTTGGTGACGCGCGGGAGCGGGCGGACGCTGATTGCGGGGTTTCCGTGGTTTACGGATTGGGGGCGGGACACGTTCATTGCGATGCGCGGGCTGGTGCTGGGCGAAGGATGCCTGAGTGCCGCGGAGGATATATTGCGCGCGTGGGCGGGGTGCGTGAGCGAGGGGATGCTGCCGAACCGGTTTCCGGATGGCGGCGGTGCGCCCGAATACAACGCGGTGGATGCGTCGCTTTGGTATGTGGTGGCGGTGCACGAGTTTTTGGCGCGGTGCGAGGCGGGCGGCGTGGCGGTGCGCGCCGGCGTGGCGGACGCGCTGCGGGCGGCGTGCGAGGCGATTTTGGCCGGGTATATGGGGGGCAC
>CAZZYR010000372.1:0-3003 GCA_964658235.1 uncultured Acetobacteraceae bacterium
GCCCGCCAGGCGGCGCGCGAGGCCGGCGCGCTGGAGGCGATCATGCATGATGCCGAAGGCATCGTCACGGAAGGCGCCTCCACCTCCGTGTGGATTGTCGATGCCGATGGCATCCTGCGGACCCGTCCGCTCAGCCATGCAATCTTGCCCGGCTGCACGCGCGCCGCGTTGATCACGGAACTGGCCGCTGCCGGCATCGCGCTGGAGGAACGTGCCTTTTCCCTGGCGGAACTGCGGGCGGCGCGGGAGATCTTCCTCACAGCCGCCACCACCTTCGTCAAACCCGTTCTGATGCTGGATGGCGTGCCCGTCGGCCAGGGCGTCCCAGGCCCTGTAGCGCAGAAGCTGTTTGGCATCTTCATCCGCCACGTGCGCAGCCAAGCCGGGGGTGTCACCACCTCTTAACGCAGCCATGCTTGTCTGTGGACGGGTGCGGGGCCAAATGCGGTGCTGCCGGTAATCGCCACCCGGCACGCGGCTTGCAACGCCGGGCACACACACAAGGCGGATACGGCCCGCACCAACGCAGGGCCGCGCAAGCAAGAAGGGCAAACCTCAGTGGCCACAGAAAAATCGCAGAACGTTCAGGACGTGTTTCTGAATCATGTGCGCAAGGCCAAGACCCCGGTCACCGTGTTCCTGATCAATGGCGTCAAGCTGCAGGGCATCATCACCTGGTTCGACAATTTCTCCGTCCTTCTCCGCCGGGACGGCCATACTCAGCTTGTCTATAAGCACGCCATCAGCACCGTGATGCCAGGCGCGCCAATTCAGCTATTTGATCCCACCAAAGAAGGCGCCGGCGCGGCTGGCAAGGAGCCCGGTTCTGCCGACACCGACGATTGACGAGACGGACGAGGCTCCAAGGCCGGCGCGTATCCACGATGCGCGCCCGGCGCCAGTCCGCGCCGCGGTCATCCTCCCCTGGGAACGCCCCGGCCCGAGTGAACGCCACGGTGTTGACCCATCCCGCGCCGCGGAAGCGCGCCTCGCCGAAGCAGTCGGCCTGGCCGCGTCCATCGGCCTCGTGGTGGTCCACACCGCCATCCTCCCACTGCGCGGCCGCCGCCCGTCCACCCTGCTCGGCTCAGGCCAAATGGAGTCCGAGAAACTTCATCTTGCGGCGGCCGGCGTCACCGTCGCCATCGTCGATGCCGCGCTCAGCCCGGTGCAGCAGCGCAATCTGGAGCGCGGCTGGGGCTGCAAGGTCATCGACCGCACCGGCCTGATCCTGGACATCTTCGGGGAGCGTGCCGCGACCCGCGAAGGCGCGCTGCAGGTCGAACTCGCGCATCTGGACTATCAGCGCTCCCGCCTCGTCCGCTCCTGGACCCACTTGGAACGTCAGCGCGGCGGCTTCGGCTTTCTCGGCGGCCCTGGCGAGACCCAGATCGAGGCTGACCGCCGGCTCATCACAGACCGGATCGTCCGCCTCAAGCGCGAGCTGGAACAGGTTCGCCGCACCCGCGGCCTGCACCGCAGCGCCCGCAAGCGCGTGCCGTTTCCCGTGGTGGCCCTGGTTGGCTACACCAACGCCGGCAAATCCACCCTCTTCAACGCTCTCACCGGCGCCGATGTCCACGCGCAGGACCAGCTTTTCGCCACCCTGGACCCCACCATGCGCGGCTTGGTGCTGCCCAGCGGCCGGCGCGTCATCCTGTCGGACACGGTGGGGTTCATCAGCGAACTCCCCACTGAGTTGGTTGCCGCCTTTCGCGCCACGCTTGAAGAAGTAGCCGAGGCGGACTTGATCCTGCATGTTCGGGACGCTGCTCATCCGGACAGCGCCGCCCAGCGCGCCGACGTTGTGGCAGTCCTGGATGGTATGGCGAAGGACGGCGCCCTGGATGAAGACTTCGCGTCCCGCACCATCGAAGTCCTCAACAAGGCGGATCTCCTCGGCGGTGCCGGCGCCCTGCCTGCTAAGCCCGGCAGCGTGGCGCTGTCCGCGATCACGCTGGAGGGTCTGGACGCGCTGAAGGAGATGCTGGACCAGCGTATCGCCGCCAGCATGGAACAGGCGGATTACAACATCGGCCACGCGGACGGCGCACGCCTCGCCTGGCTGTATCAGCACGGCGAGGTGATTGGCCGCGAGGATGACGAGGACTCAGCGCACGTCACAGTGCGGCTGCTGCCCGCGGACCGTGCAAGGTTCGAGAAAGTCCTGTCTTGAAGTCCTTCTCCGCGGCCCAGCTTGGTGAACTGGACCTTCTCCTGCGCGCGGCAGCCCGGATGGAAATCATGCCGCGCTTCCGCAAACCTGTCGCCGTGCGCGTCAAGACGGGCCCGCTGGACCTGGTCACGGACGCGGACATCGAAGCCGAATTGATGATCACCCAGGGTCTGCACCGTCTGCACCCAGGCTGCGTCGTCATCGGCGAGGAAGCCACAGCTGCCGATTCAAATCTGCTGACCCGTCTCGCCGGCGCCGACCTCGCTTTTGTCGTGGATCCCGTGGACGGCACGTCCAACTTCGCCGCCGGCCTGCCGCTGTTCGGCACCATGGCCGCGGCCGTGGTGAAAGGTGAAGTCGTCGCCAGCGTCATCCATGATCCTGTGATGGACACGTCGTCGCTCGCGCTGCGTGGCGAGGGCGCCTGGGAAAAGGCGGCCGATGGCACGCAAACGGATTTGCGCGTGGCCGCCGCCGTGCCACTGGCGCAAATGGCCGGCGCCGCATCCTGGCGCTATCTGCCGGACGCGTTGCGGGACGTTGCGCTTCCAAATCTCCGCAAGCTCGCGCAGATTTACGATTTCCGCTGCGCCGCGCACGAATATCGCATGATCGCCGCAGGCCATTGCCATTTTCTGATGTTCCAGCGGCTGATGCCCTGGGATCATCTGCCTGGCTGGCTGCTGCACCGCGAGGCAGGCGGCTACGCGGCGCGGTTCGACGGCTCGGCCTACGTGCCTGGCATGATCGATGGTGGATTGCTGTGCGCGCCCAACAAGGAAAGTTTTGAAGAATTAAGGCAAGCACTTCTTTTTTGAAAAAAAGAA
>CAZZYR010000373.1:0-2985 GCA_964658235.1 uncultured Acetobacteraceae bacterium
AGACCACCTGGTATCCCACCGCCCTGACCCGTTCTGACGAGGACGAGCCGGACCACGACCCCGAAACCCCGGACGTCCCCGCCCCGCTCGGCCCGGACCAGAAGGAACCGGACGACAACAAGACCCTCGGCTCGCCCATCAACGAGCTGGAGCATCGCCTCCTCAAGCAGCGCAAGGTCCTGATCTTCGGCGCCATCGATGACAAGATCGCCCGCGACGTCACCGGCCGCTTGCTCGCCCTTGCCAGCGCCAGCTCCGAGCCGATCGACGTCTACGTCAACTCGCCCGGCGGCCACGTGGAGTCCGGCGACACCATCCACGACATGATCCGCTTCGTGGACGCCGAAGCCCCTGTCCGCATGATCGGCACCGGCTGGGTCGCCAGCGCCGGCGCGCTCATCTTCCTCGCCGGCAAGAAGGAACGCCGCTTCTGCCTGCCGCAGACCCGCTTCCTGCTGCACCAGCCCATGGGCGGCGTCCGCGGCCCAGCGGTCGACATCGCCATCGAGGCCAACGAAATCGTCAAGATGCGCGAGCGCCTCAACCGCCTGATCGCCCACGAAACGGGGCAGTCCTATGAGAAGGTCGCCAAGGACACGGACCGCAATTATTGGATGAGCGCCGAGGAGGCGATTGCCTACGGAATGCTGGCCAAGATCATTAAAAGTCTGAAGGATCTGCCGTAAGACTCTTCTTTTTTGGAAAAAGAAGCAAAAAACTTTTGTCAGTGCTGTCGCGGATCAAATTGACAAAAGTTTTTTGGTTCTTTTTTTCCAAAAAAGAACGCGCCTTTACCCTATCAACGCCCTGATCGCCTCCAGCTCCCCCAGCGCGTGCACCAGCGCCGCCCGCAGCCGCTCCACTTCGCTCGGCCGCCGCGGCTGCACCACCGGCGCCTCCGGCATCACCAATTGCATCTGCGGCAGTTCCACCGGCTGCGCGCGCTCCGCCGCTGCGGCCAGCCGCTCGGCCTCGGTCGGCGGCGGAATGTTATCCGCGAGCCGTCCCCCGCCTTCCCGCAGCAGCCGCTGCACGCCCTTGATCGTATAGCCCTGGATATACAGCAGATCCGACACCCGCCGGAGCAGCGAGATGTCATCCGGCCGATAGTACCGCCGCCCACCCCCGCGCTTCAGCGGCTTCACCTGCGGAAACTTGGTCTCCCAGAAGCGCAGCACATGCTGCGGAATATGAAGTTCGTCCGCCACCTCGCTGATCGTGCGGAATGCGCCGGCCGCCTTGCGCAGGCGAACGCGCCCGCTCTCGTCGGGCGGCTCGGGCATGTCCAGCGGGTCGTGCCCCTGGACGCCGGCCAGGCTCATTCGTCGTCACCATCGGCCGCCCCATCCGGCGCCGCTTGGCCGTTGATCTGCGCCTTCAGCACCTGACTCGGCCGGAACACCAGCACCCGGCGCGGCAGGATCGGCACCTCCACCCCGGTCTTCGGATTCCGCCCGATCCGGCGCCCCTTCTGCCTGACAGAAAAGGTCCCAAACCCACTGATCTTAACAGATTTGCCGCCTTCGAGCGCCGCAGCCACATGCTCCAGCACACTTTCCAGCAGATCCGCCGACTCGTTCCGGGACAGGCCCACCTGGGCATAGATCCGCTCAGCCAGATGCGCGCGCGTGACGGTATTCATGTCGGCAGGTTAATGTAACCGCGTGTCACACGTCAAGGAAATGATATAACATCAGGACGTTACATCAGACGGCGTTGTCCGCTTGGCAACAGGAGCGGCCTATCGGGCGCGCATTACATGCGCACCAGGGCGGACCCCCACGTCAGTCCCCCACCCAGCGCCTCCATCAGCACCAGGTGCCCCGGCTGAATGCGCCCGTCCCCCACCGCTTCGGCCAGCGCCAGCGGAATGGACGCCGCCGACGTGTTGGCATGCCGGTCCACCGTCACCACCACGCGCTCCGGCGGCAGCCCCAGCTTTTTGCCCATGCTGTCGATAATCCGCCGGTTCGCCTGATGCGGCACTAGCCAGTCCACATCGGACTGCGCCAGCCCATTGGCCGCCAGCGCCTCATCCACCGCGCCGGCCAGTTTGGTCACCGCGTGGCGGAACACCTCGCTGCCCTTCATCACCAGGTGCCCGGACCGCTCCGGCTGACCCACCGCGCCATCCACATACAGCAGCCCCGCATGCGCGCCGTTCGCATGCAAGTGCGTGGACAGGATGCCGGCCTCGCCCTCCTGCGCCTGCAGCAGCACCGCGCCGGCACCGTCGCCGAACAGCACGCAGGTGCCGCGGTCGTTCCAGTCCAGAATCCGTGAATACACCTCGCTGCCGATTACCAGCGCCGTCCTGACCGTCCCCGCCCGGATGAACGCGTCGGCCACGGACAGCGCATACACAAACCCGCTGCACGCCGCACTCACGTCGAAGGCGAACCCGGTGGTGATCCCCAGCGCCGCCTGCACCCGCACGGCCGTGGCGGGAAAGGCATCGTCCGGCGTGGCGGTGGCCAGGATGATGGCATCCACCGCGCCGGCGTCCACGCCCGCCTGCGTCAGCGCCGCCTCCGCCGCCCGCGTGCCCATGAAGGCCGCCGTCTCATGCGGCCCCGCCAGATGGCGCTGGCGTATGCCCGTGCGCGCCACGATCCACTCGTCGGACGTGTCCACCGTGCGGGACAATTCTTCATTGGTGACCAGGCGGTCCGGCAAATAGCCGCCCACCCCAGTAATGCGTGCGCGAACCATGCCTTACCGCGCCGCTGCCAGCGCTGCTCCATGGCTTCGAGTGTTTTTTCCATTGCCGCGGGCACGGGCTTGGACGATTCGGCCGATGTGTCGGTCATCGAAGGCGGGGTCTGACAGCGGCGCTCGCGTCCATCGACCCAGAACCTCGCGACAGGCGTGACGTTGCCGGCCACATTCGCCAGGATCGCCTCCTGCCCGCCCAGGGGATCGATTACGAAAGCGATCTGCCCCGCGCCGGGGAAGAAGTTGCGGTGGACGAAATGATCCATCTCC
>CAZZYR010000374.1:0-2984 GCA_964658235.1 uncultured Acetobacteraceae bacterium
CGACTGTCCTTAGCGGGGTCCAGGGGCAGAGCCCCTGGCCTTACAATGTCTCAAGTATCAAGGAATGGTTCGTATAAACGCAAATATCCGCCGCAATCCCCATCGCCCTACGGGCAATCCCTTCCGAATCAAGGCCCTCTATCCCGATCAGAGCCCGCGCCGCGGCCAGCGCATAGTTGCCGCCGGACCCGATGGCGATCACCCCGTCCTCCGGCTCCAGCACGTCCCCGTTGCCGGTCAGCGTATAGCTGTGCGTGGCGTCCGCCACGGCAAGCATCGCTTCAAGCCGGCGCAGATAACGGTCCGTGCGCCAATCCTTGGCCAGCTCCACGCAGGCGCGCTCCAACTGGCTCGGGAAGCGCTCCAGCTTGGCTTCCAGGCGCTCCAGCAGGGTAAAGGCGTCCGCGGTGGCGCCAGCGAACCCGGTCAACACATTATTGTCGGCACCAATGCGGCGGACCTTGCGGGCGTTTCCCTTCACCACGGTCTGGCCCATCGTCACCTGACCGTCGCCGGCCATGGTCACGTGGCCACCGTGCCGGACGCAAAGGATAGTAGTGCCGTGCCAGCCGACAGGGTCGTGAGGTGTAGTCATGGCGCCGGTAGTTAGACGTTTGAGTGCGGGTTGCAAGGAAGCCCGTCTTTTTTGCGAAGACGCCTATCCCGCTGTCGCGGACCCAACGGATAAAAGTTTTTTGGTTCTTTTTTTCAAAAAAGAACTCTTTCCTTCTTCCCCTGCAGCATCGCCAAAACCCCCTCCGCCGGCACCGCCTCCGAATACAAAAACCCTTGCCCAAAACTGCAACCAAGTTCTCTCACATTTGCCGCAACCTCGGCCGTCTCCACGCCTTCAGCCACCATAGGCACACCCAGGCTATGACCGAGAGCCAGCATCGCGCGGACGCAGGCCTGGGCGCGCGGATCATGCGCGCTGTCGATGACGAAGCTGCGGTCCATCTTGATGCGGTCGAACGGCAGTTCGCGCAGGTGGAAGAAGTTGGAGAAGCCGATGCCGAAATCGTCCAGCACCACACGGGTGCCCTGGCTTTGGAGAAGCGCCATGACCTCGCGCGCCACTTCGATGTCCTCAATCAGCGCACTTTCGGTGACCTCCACCTCCAACCGGGTTGGATCGAGCGTGCCTTCCGGCCAGATCGGCGGGTTACGCACCATGGCGATCAGCTCCCGCAACTGGCCGGGCGAGACGTTGAACGCGAAATACAGCCAGGTGGGCCACTTGCGGGAGTCCGCGATGACGCGGCGCATCAACTGCTGGGTGATCTGGCCGCAAAGCTGCATCTCCTCGGCCATCGGGATGAACAGGTCCGGTGAGAGCAGACCCCGTTCCTGGTGTGGCCAGCGGGCAAGGACTTCCACGCCGACAATCCGGCCATCCGCCAGGTCCACGATGGGCTGGTAGTAAGGGACAATCCGGTTGCCCGTGATAGCGGCGCGTAACTCCTCCTTGAGCGCCGCGCGGACCAGGGGTGCCACATCCTGATCCGGATCAAAAAAGCGCCACGCGCCGCCGCCGCCTTGCTTGACGTGACGAAGGGCGGCGCCGGCGCATCGCAAGGCAGCGTCGGCATCTTTCGCGTGCGCCGGAAGCAAGGCCACGCCGAGGCTGACGGTTATTTCAAGTTCGTCGGCGACTGAGGCAATCGGCTGTTGTAAAGCCCGCAGAACGGACAGCGCAGCCGCGGAGGCGCTGTCGACGAGGCCGTCGCAAGGCACAAGCACGGCAAACTGATCGCTCCCCAACCGGGCCAGGTCACCGGCCGCACGGTTTTGGGCACGGAGCCTGTCGGCCACCGTTTGAAGCACCACGTCCGCTGCGCGATGGCCATGCAGAGCGTTCAGCTCGGCAAAATGGTCGATATCAATCAGCAGAAGCGCGGACGGGGTGGCGGCGCGCATGCGGGCGGAGAGCATTTCGATGAAGGCGCTCCGCGAGCACAGACCGGTCAGGACGTCCCGCCTGGCATCCAGAAACGCATTGACGGCGGCCGGCCGAGGATCCCGGTGACTGCCGCGGCGCCCCAAAAGCCAGCCCGCGAGTGCGCAGGCGAGCGCGATGGCGATGGTCAACGCAGGCTGCATGATCCGATCTCCAGGGGCGCGTTGCCGGCAAGGCGTGGCGTTAAGCGGGCAGAAAGAGCGAACGGTAACCAGAAGCAGGAAAGATTTCGTTCACATGGGTGAGCGGCGCCGTCTTTCCCTGAAGAATGCCTGGAGGAGTTGCGCGCTTTCCTCCGCCCGCAAACCGCCAACGATCTCCGGCACATGCAGGCACCCGGTTGCGGCGAATACCCGCGCGCCGTGCTCCACCCCGCCGCCCTTCGGATCGTAGGCGCCGAACACGACGCGCGCCGGGCGGAAGTGGACGCAGGCGGCGGCGCACATGGCGCAGGGCTCCAGCGTCACCCATAGGGTGCAGCCCGTCAGCCGCTTGGTGCCGAGCTTGCTGGCGGCGGCGCGCAAAGCCAGCAGCTCGGCATGGGCGCTTGCGTCATGCGTCTCCTCAACCGCGTTGCCGGCCTCCGCAAGCACTTGGCCGGACGCGTCGGTAACAACGGCGCCGACGGGGACCTCGCCACGCGCCGCGGCGGCCTGAGCTTGGGCGAGGGCAAGCTCCATCGGATTTGGCCTGTCCAGATCCATGCCTTCCCACTACCAGTGCCCGCATGACTCGAACACGAAAGCCGCTGGTTGGCATCACGCTGGATAGCGAGCAGCCGGGCGGCTACTCCGTTTATCCTTGGTATGCACTCCGCACCAATTATGCCGATGCCGTTGTGAAAGCCGGGGGCGTGCCTGTGGCGCTGCCGCACGCGCCGGCGCTGGCGGCGGAGATGCTGGACGCGATCGACGCGCTGGTGCTGACGGGGGGCGCGTTCGATGTGGACCCGGCGCTTTATGGCGCCAGCGAGGCGCACGCCACGGTGACGCTGAAATCCACCCGGACCGTGGCTGAGCGGGCGCTA
>CAZZYR010000375.1:0-2976 GCA_964658235.1 uncultured Acetobacteraceae bacterium
GCGAGCGTGATGCGGGCCTGGCGATCGAGGATGCTGGGCATGGGGAGATTGTTGCGCGTGCCCACTTCGAAATCGTTGAAGTCGTGCGCAGGGGTTATCTTGACGGCGCCGGTGCCTTTTTCCGGATCCGAATAGGTGTCCGCGATGATGGGGATGCGGCGGCCGGTGAGCGGCAGGAGGACGTGGCGGCCGACGAGATGGGTGTAGCGCGCGTCATCCGGATGCACGGCGACGGCGGTGTCGCCGAGCATGGTTTCAGGACGGGTGGTGGCGACGGTCAGCGTGGTGCCGGGTTCGCCTTCGATGGGGTAGGCGATGTGCCAGATATTGCCTTTGATCTCCTTGGTTTCGACTTCGAGATCGGAGATGGCGGACTGGAATTTCGGGTCCCAGTTGACCAGGCGGCGGGCGCGCGTGATCAGGCCCTGTTCGTGCAGGGTGACGAAGACTTCGCGGACGGCGCGGTTGAGGCCTTCATCCATGGTGAAACGTTCACGCGGCCAATCGAGCGAGGCGCCGAGGCGGCGCAGCTGCTGCGTGATGGCGCCGCCGGATTCAGTTTTCCATTGCCAGGTCCTGGCGAGAAACGCATCGCGCCCGATCTGCTGGCGGGTGGTTTTCTCCGACGCGAGCAGGCGTTCGACGACCATCTGGGTGGCGATGCCGGCGTGGTCCGTGCCGGGCTGCCAGAGCGTGTCCGCGCCGCCCATGCGTTGCCAGCGGATCAGCGCGTCCTGCAGGGTGAAGGTGAGCGCGTGGCCGACATGAAGGCTGCCGGTGACATTCGGCGGCGGGATCATGATGGTGAAGGGTTTGTGGCCGGTCTTGCCGGCGGAAAAGCTGTTTTGAGATTCCCAGCCGGCGTAGAGGGTTGGTTCGGCTTCGGCGTGGTTGAAGGTTTTTTCTAGCACTTTGGGGTGTCTCTGGGGTGCGAGCGTGGGAAGTAAGGAAGGAAGGGATAAACACCAAGGACACCAAGAACACCAAGAAGGAAGGGCGGCCGGGTCTGATTATTTGGGTGGTTTCGGGTTGCCCTGCTTTGGTTTCGGCTCAGTAGGCGAGGCTTTCTTCTTCTTGGTGTCCTTGGTGTCCTGGGTGGTGGATTTCCTTCGTTCAGACAGCGGGTTTTAAGAGTGGGGGCGATGTGCGCGGCGGGACCGCGTGGATGGCCGGGTCAAGCCCGGCCATGACGGGGGTGGTCGCGGCGGGCTGGCGCTTCTAGGCGCTGCCTTTGCTGACGCGGTCGATTTCGGCGCGCACGAGGCGTTCCACCAGGGGGGCGAGGTTTTCGTCGAGCCAGGATTTGACCATGGGCTTGAGTTCCTCGCGGACCATGTCCTCCAGCGTGGGGCCGCCGCGATAGACGGGGGTTTGGCGCTGGTTGACGACGCGGACGAGGGCGCCGAGGGAGGCGCTAGTGGCGGCGGCGGCGGCGGCGCCGAGCAGCGGTTCCGCCGGCGCTGGGGGATCGCCGGCATCGAGCTGGCTGTAATCCGGCACGGGGGCGGCGGCTTCATGCACCGGGGCGTCCAGGTGATGCGGCGCAGCGGGTTCGTAAGGCGCCTGCTGATGCGGCGCGGGCTGCTGGTAGGAGTCGTGATAATCGTCTTGCGTGGACGGGGGCATGGGAGCGGGGTCCTCGATCAGCATTGTCTGGTCCAGCAAGAACACGTCATCCGTCGGCGCGGACGAATTGGATTGACGGTCAGGCGGGGCGGCGGGTTCGTGGGCAGGCGCAGCGGGATCGCCTTCGCCGTCGTTCAGGATGCGGCGGATGGAGGCGAGGATGTCCTCCATGGACGGGTCGCCGGCGCCGTCCTGCGGGGCATGGCCGGACACGGATTCTAGCGGCCCGGCTGGTTGATGGCGCGGTCTCCGGTCCCCCACAGCAGGCCGCGGACGGCTTTATAATAGGCCGTCTCGTCGTAGAGCGGGACAGCCAAACCGAGGTCGCTGGCGGTGAGGCGGCCGATGGCGGATGCCACGCCATAAGAGGCGGTGACAAGGCTGGTGACGTTCTGGACCAGGGTGATTTCCGCGGAGAGCAGGTTCTGCTGGCCGATCAGGACTTCCTGGGTGGTTGCACTGCCGACGAGGGCTTCGCGCTCCAGGCCTTCGAGCGCGATCTCGCTGGAGCGGACGGCGACGTGGGAGCTGGCGATGGAGCCGCGGGCGGCGATGAGGGTTTCATAGGCCTGCACGGCCTGCTGGCGGGCGGCGCGCTGGGCGTCCTCCGTCTGGCGGACCGCTTGGAGGTAATTTTGCCGCGCCTGGCGGATGGCGGCGTATTCCTGGCCGCCCTGGTAGAGCGGGAGGTTGAGGTTGAGCGTGGCACTGGCGCCGTAAACCGTGTCGTTGCTGCCGGTCAGCTGACCGCTCTGGCGGAAACCGCTGCCTTGAAGGCTGAGGGTGGGGCCAAGCGCGCTGAAGGCCACATCCACGGAATCGCGAAGCTGCGACTGGTTGAACTTTGCGGCGATGACGTTGGGATTATTCGCAATGCTAAGATTGGCTGCTTCGAGTTCAGTCTTGACAGGAAGCGCCAAAGGCTGCGGATCAGCCAAGTCCGCCGGCGGATTGACGCCGACTTCACGGACAAAGGTGGCGCGCGCGGTTTCAAGGTTGCCTTCCGCCGTCTGGCGGGTTGCGATGGCTTGCGCAAGTGCGGCTTCCGCTTGGGCGACGTCCGTGCGGGTAAGTTCGCCGACCTTGAAGCGATCGTTGATGGCGCGGAGTTCGTCGCCGAGAACCTGTTCGTTGGCGCGGTCCAGTTGCAGGAGCTGGCGGTCTTCGACGAAGGTGACATAGGCGCTGACGGTGTCACCGAAGACGGTTTCTTCCTCGGCGATCAGGCGGGCGCGTTCGGCATAGACGCTGTTCACGGCTTCATGCGTGCTGGCCGTGGTGCGGCCGCCGCGATACAGATATTGCGTGATCGTACCTTGGACGGACGAAATTGTAGGATTAAATTTAACG
>CAZZYR010000376.1:0-2970 GCA_964658235.1 uncultured Acetobacteraceae bacterium
GCCTGGGTATCCGCCGCCCCCGCCGCCGCCGGGGTATTACGGCTACTAAGGGAAGCCGTTCTTTTTTGAAAAAAAGAACCAAAAAACTTTCTTCGGGCTGTCGCAGAGTCGGCTGACGAAAGTTTTTTGGTGTCTTTAGGCGGATTCGGCCATTTCAATGGGCTCGGTCCGCAGGCGTTTCACCAGCAGCTTGTTCAGCGCATGCACATAGGCGCGGGCGGATGCCACGATGGTATCCGTGTCCGCGCCTTGGCCGTCCACCATCTTGCCGTTTTCAGTCAGCCGGACGGTCGTCTTGGCTTGCGCGTCCGTGCCTTCCGTCACCGCGCCGACCGAAAACAGCACCAGGCTCGCCTCATGCGGGAAAATCGAGCGGATGGCGCGGAACGTGGCATCCACCGGCCCATCGCCGGTTTCTGTTGCGGTGGAATGCACGCCATCCACCTCCAGCGTCAGTTCCGCGCGCGCCGGGCCGCGGGAGCCGGCATGGACATCCAGCGCCACGAAGCGGATACGCGTGTGGTCGCGCCCCACCTCGTCATCCACCAGCGCCACGATGTCCTCGTCGTAGACGATCTTCTTGCGGTCAGCGATGTCCTTGAACCGGCGGAAGGCATCGTTGAGCATATTGTCGCCGATATCGGCGTATCCCAGGGTAGCCAGCTTGTCGCGGAACGCGGCCCGCCCCGAATGCTTGCCCATCACCAGATTCGTCTTGGTCCAGCCCACGCTTTCCGGCGTCATGATCTCGTAGGTCTGCGCGTTCTTCAGCATGCCGTCCTGATGGATCCCGCTCTCATGCGCGAATGCATTGCGCCCGACGATCGCCTTGTTCGGCTGTACATCGAACCCGGTGATGGTGCTCAGCAGCCGGGACGTACGCAGGATGTGTTCGCTGGTGATGCCGGTGCGCAGTGGTACTGCGTCCTGGCGCGTGCGCAGCGCCATGACGATCTCCTCCAGCGCCGCATTGCCCGCGCGCTCGCCGATGCCGTTGATCGTGCACTCCACCTGCCGTGCCCCGGCGCGCAAGGCGGCAACAGTATTCGCGACTGCAAGACCCAGATCGTTGTGATTATGGGCAGAGAAGATCACCTTGTCGGCGCCCGGCACCCGCTCCCGCAAATCGCTAAAGATGCGGGTAAGGTCTTCCGGCAGTGCATATCCCACTGTGTCCGGAATATTGATCGTCGTGGCCCCGGCGGCGATGGCGGCTTCCACGCACCGCGCCAGGAAATCCGGCTCGGTACGGCTGCCGTCCTCGGCGGACCATTCCACGTCCGCGACATGTTTCCTGGCGAGCGTCACCGACGCGGTGACCGCCTCCAGCACCGCGTCCGGCTCCATGCGCAGCTTGTATTTCATGTGCAGGGGACTGGTGGAGATGAAGGTATGGATGCGCGGACGCGCCGCTTGGCGAACGGCTTCCGCGGCGCGCAGGATATCTCCCGGCGCGGAGCGGGCCAGCCCGCAGATCACCGGCTTGCGGACGGCTTTCGCAATGGCTTCCACGCTCTCGAAGTCACCCGGAGAGGCAATCGGGAACCCGGCCTCGATCACATCCGCACCCAGCTCCGCCAGCGCATGCGCCAGGCGGATCTTCTCCGCCAGATTCATCGAAAAGCCGGGCGACTGCTCCCCATCGCGCAACGTGGTGTCGAAGATGATGACGCGATCGGCGTCCAGGCGGCCGAAACTCGGGTGGCTGATGGTCATGAAAAGGTCCTTGGCGTGTCGATTATCTGGCCGTCCCATCCGGTGGCGGAGAGCGGCGGCAGGCATCCCCTGAACGAACCAGCCCTTCGCGGACCGGCAACATCGCTCAGGGGGCGATAAGTCGAAGCGGAAGGAGCGCGGCGGCGCGGCTTGCGGCGGTATGCCGCGTGCAAGCGCAAAAGGGAGCCGGCGCGTTCATGATGCGACTATAGCGCGCAACGGTTAGGCAAACAAGAAAGCAGTCAGTCCCCGGCCGCCAGGAAACCCCTGACGGCCGAAGGCTGACTGCAGCAGGCGAAAGCTTACTTCTTCGGTGCGTCGGCAGGCGCGGGAGCCGAAGCGTCCGGAGCCGGCGCAGCCGTCGTGTCGGCGCTCTTCTTCGCATGGTGGTGCGAGTGGTGCGTCGTGGTCTTCGGCGCCATCGTGCCGGCATCCGGCGCGGGGGCAGGAGCGGACGCATCCGGCGCCGGGGTGGCGGGGGCTGCGGCCGGCGCCTGGGCGAACACGGGGGCTGCGAACAGGGCGGTGGCGACGAAAGCGGCGCTCATCAGGGGAAGCTTCATGGGAATTCCAAACTCTATTCTGGGGTGGATCGGGACTGCGCGTCGGCCACACGACGCCTGTCGTTGCAGCTAGTCTAAACGCAGCCTTCTTTGGTCACGAAAGCGAGGAGTCGTCAGCTTTTTTTTCCGTAATGATGGCACCAAGGTGCAGGCCCCCGCGAGCAAGCAAAGTTTTTTGCGTCTTTTCTGCAAGAAGAAGGCCTTCCTTAATTCTTCGCCTTGTCCACCAGCGCGTTCTTGCTGATCCACGGCATCATCCCCCGTAGGCGCTCGCCCACCACCTCGATCGGGTGCTCCGCATTGCGCCGGCGCGTCGCCCGGAAACTCGCCTGATTCACCCGGTTCTCCAAAATCCAGTCCCGCGTGAAGCGCCCGGACTGGATATCCTCCAGCACCCGCTTCATCTCCGCCTTGGTTTCCGCCGTGATGATGCGCGGCCCGGTGACATATTCTCCATATTCGGCGGTGTTGCTGATGGAATAGTTCATGTTGGCGATCCCGCCTTCATAGATCAGGTCCACGATCAGCTTCACTTCATGCAGGCACTCGAAATAGGCCATCTCCGGCGCATACCCGGCCTCCGTCAGCGTCTCGAACCCCGCTTTGATCAGCTCCACCAGCCCGCCGCATAGCACCGCCTGCTCGCCGAACAGATCGGTCTCGCACTCTTCCTTGAAGGTCGTCTCGATGA
>CAZZYR010000377.1:0-2970 GCA_964658235.1 uncultured Acetobacteraceae bacterium
ATCCTCATTGAGTGTTTCTGGACGCCGCCCACGCGGGCGGGCGGGCGAGATGTGTCGGCAAAGCAACGGTTTGCGCGGTGGACGCAACTGATGAGGCGGCGGGGTAGGCCCTGCCCGTGCGTGGCCGCATCTGATACGCTGGCCGCATCGCACGAAGGGAAGTTCTGCCGCATGGACGAGATGGCCGCCGCATTGCCGATCCAGGCCCGCCTGCCGCAGACCGCGCGCGATCCGGCGGCCTTGCGCGCGCGCATCCTGGACAAGCTGACCTTCCAGGTGGGGCGCACGCCGGCGGATGCGACGCAGCGGGACTGGTTCGCCGCGACCGCGCACGCGATACGCGACTTCGTTGTGGAATGCTGGCTGGAGACAGGGCGGTCCGCGCAGCCTTCGGGCAAGCGGGTGTATTACCTGTCCTTGGAATTCCTGATCGGGCGGCTGCTGTTCGATGCGGCGGGAAATCTGGGGCTGCTGGAGCCGGCGGGGGAGGCGCTGGCCTCCCTGGGCGTGGATATCGAGGTGCTGCGGGAGCAGGAGCCGGACGCCGCACTGGGCAATGGCGGGCTGGGGCGGCTGGCGGCGTGCTTCATGGAGAGCATGGCGACCTTGCGCATCCCCGCCTACGGCTATGGCATACGCTACGAATATGGGCTTTTCCGCCAGGAGATCGACCACGGCGTGCAGCGGGAGCTGCCGGATGACTGGCTGAGCGTGGGTAATCCGTGGGAGTTCGAGCGGCCGCAGGTGGCCTATACGATCGGGTTCGGCGGGTCCGTGTATGCGCCGCAGGATGCGCGCGGGCGGCCGATCTTGGACGACCATGGGCGGCCAGCCTTTGCCTGGCATCCGGCGGAGACGCTGTCCGCCGTGGCCTACGACACGCCGGTGGTGGGCGGCGGCGGCGATCATGCCAACACGCTGCGGCTGTGGTCCGCGCGGGCGATCGAGAAGCTGGCGCTGGCGGACTTCAACAGGGGCGACCATGTGGGCGCGCTGCGCGACAGGGTGCGGACGGAGAGCGTCTCCCGCGTGCTGTATCCGGGCGATGATTCCGAGGCAGGGCAGGAATTGCGGCTGCGGCAGGAGTTCTTCTTCGCGTCTGCATCGTTGCAGGATCTGGTGGCGCGGCATCTGCGCGAGCATGACGGGCTGGACAATCTGGCCGACTGCGTGGCGATCCAGCTGAACGACACGCATCCGGCGATTGCCGTGCCTGAGATGATGCGGATCCTGGTCGATCTGCACGGGGTGGAATGGGCCCGGGCGTGGGAGATCACGGTGGGCGTGTTCAGCTACACGAACCACACGCTGCTGCCGGAGGCGCTGGAGACCTGGCCGGTTCCGCTGGTGGAGCGGCTGCTGCCGCGGCACATGCAGATCATCTACATGCTGAACGCGCAGCATCTGGAGCATGCGCGCAGCGCGCACAATGCCGGCGGCGCGTTGCTCTCGGCGCTGTCCCTGATCGACGAATCGCACGGACGGCGGCTGCGCATGGGGCATCTGGCGTTCGTGGGCAGCCATGCGGTGAACGGCGTGTCCGCGCTGCACACGAACCTGATGAAGGAGACAGTTTTCGCCGATCTGCACGGGCTTTATGGCGCGCGGATCAACAACAAGACGAACGGCATCACGTTCCGCCGCTGGCTGCACCGGGCCAATCCGCGGCTGACGCGGCTGCTGGTGGAGACGGTGGGCGCGGCAGTGCTGACAGATCCGGAACGCCTGGTGGAACTGGCGAAGCATGCGAGCGAGGGGCCGCTGCAGCAGGCGGTGGCCGCGCAGCGGCTGGCGGCCAAGCAGGCGCTGGCAGCCGTGGTGCGGGACCGGCTGGGGATGGTGATCGATCCGACCGCGCTGTTCGATGTGCACATCAAACGGATGCACGAGTACAAGCGGCAGTTGCTGAACATCCTGCAAACGATCGCGCTTTACAATTCGATCCGGGCGCAGCCGATGCAGGACCATGTGCCGCGGGTGAAGATCTTCGCGGGCAAGGCGGCGCCCGGCTACGTGGCGGCCAAGCTGATCATCCGCCTGGCGCATGACGTGGCGCATGTGATCAACAACGATCCGGCAATCGCGGACAAACTGAAGCTGGTGTTCCTGGCGAACTACAATGTGAGCCTGGCCGAGCTGATCATCCCGGCGTCCGACCTGTCCGAGCAGATCTCGACGGCGGGGCTGGAGGCGTCCGGCACGGGGAACATGAAGCTGTCGTTGAACGGCGCGCTGACGATCGGGACGATGGATGGCGCGAACGTGGAAATCTGCGAGCATGTGGGCTCCGACAACATCTTCATCTTCGGCATGACCGCGGATGAGGTGGCGGTGCGGCGGCGGGGGGATATGTCCGGGCATGCGGCGGTGGCGGCGTCCCCGGCGCTGGCGCAGGCGCTGGAGGCGATCGTGTCCGGGGTGTTCTCGCCCGATGAGCCGGACCGCTATCGCGGACTAATCGAGAATCTGCTGACCTATGACCGGTTCCTGGTGACGGGGGATTTCGATAGTTATAACGCCAAGCAGGATGAGGTGGCGGCGTTGTGGCGGAGCCCGGAGGCGTGGTGGCGGAGTGCGATTGTGAATATCGCGAATATGGGGTGGTTTTCGTCGGATCGGACGATTGGGGAGTATGCCGCGGAGATTTGGGGGGTGAAGTAAGCGTTCTTTTTTGAAAAAAAGAACCGCTTCGTGTCCGGCGTGTCGAGCACCAATAGATAAAAGTTTTTTGCTTCTTTTTTTCAAAAAAGAAGGCCTTCCTTTTTTGGAGTCTTCATGGACCACGCCCCCCTCGCCCGCCACGCCATGGCCTATGTCCTCGCCGGCGGCCGCGGCAGCCGCCTGATGGAACTGACGGATCTGCGCGCCAAACCCGCGGTGTATTTCGGCGGCAAGTCCCGGATCATCGATTTCGCGCTGTCAAACGCGCTGAACTCCGGCATCCGCCGCATTGGGGTGGCGACGCAGTAC
>CAZZYR010000378.1:0-2964 GCA_964658235.1 uncultured Acetobacteraceae bacterium
ACAGCACTGACAAAAGTTTTTTGCTTCTTTTTTTCAAAAAAGAAGGCCTTGCCTTTTTCAATCCCCCGCGAATGCCGACGCCGACCACACCACCGCACGGCTCTCGATGTCGGACACCTTGATCAGCGGATATCCCACATAGATCGTGTTCGACGAGCGCCAGGCATCGACGATCTCGTCACGCATCTCCGTGGCGCCTGCGGCAAGGCGCGCAATCACGAAATCCTTCTGCGCCTGCGTCGGCGTGGTCGTCGTCCAGGGATTCACCGTGCTGCCGGAAACGCCGCCCAGCGATTTGGTCAGGTCATAGAGCGGTATCACCGAAGCGAGCGTCTGCTGCAGATAGACGCGAACGCGCGGCTCGATGCCACTGCAGCTGGGCTGCTTGGTGATGGCGGCACAGCTCGTATATGGCTTGATGGCGCCGGCCACGTCGGCCTCGGTGATGAACGCCTTCACAAAGGCGCCTTCGAACGGCGCATGGATCGGCTGCGTCGTGTAGCCCTGCGGATTGGGATAGCTGCCCCAACCGTTATAGTGGATGGACACGTGCATGGGCTGGCTCGCATCGCCCACGAAATGCGCCCAGTAGCCGATGTCGCGAATCGTGAGGGTTGTGCGCAGCGTCAGCTCCTTCTGGAAGTAGGCGCGATCCGAAGCGGCCGTGGCCGGGTTGGCGATCGCCGCCTTGAAGGCGCGGAAATAGGCAAAATCCTTGCGTATCTGCTGCCACTGGTCGGTCATGTTGTAAGGCAGATAGCCGGCGTATTGCGTTTCCTGATAGGTGAACGAGGTGGGTGTGTTGCTGCGCAGCAGCGTGTCGAAATCGCGGCGTCCCTGACCAGGCGCCAGCAGGTTGGTGATGTTGAGGGCGCTCACCTCAGGGTAGCCGGAGGCGGGAACGTCATAGCCCGAGTCATCGAGATCGATGTAATGGCCAGGATCGCGCTCATAATCATGGACGTCGCTGCTTGGCGTGCCGGCATCGCCGGAGCTCTTCGACACATCGGCCTCGGCGGCCAATTCACCGATGTCATAGGTTGCCATGGCGGTGTGGACAAAATTCGGCAGGTCCTTGGGAAGCGCGCTTGTTGCGGCTTCACCGATGAAGACATGGCCCGAATGGCCCCAGGCCAGGGCGTGTCCGGCAGGCAACGCGGCGGAGGCCAGGACCGCGGCGCCAAACGCCGCATGACGATGGGCTGTCAAACGGATCTTCACAGAGCGTCTCCCTTTTTTGGCAGATGACGCTTCATGCAAAGGCCCGGTTGGGAGCGCAACCGACGGTTTGATGACGCTTCGATCTCGAAACGCAACTAACGCCCGGTTGGGTGTGCTCCTCAGGACGTCTCCGCCGACTGGCTGACAGTGGCGGACAGCCGCAACCGGCGGATCAGCCAAGGCATCGTCAGACCCTGCACGAAAATCGAAAACGCCACCACCGCGAACGAGACGGCAATGATCTCGCCCCGCTCCGCGATAGTCGCCGGCAGCGCCAAGGCCAGCGCCAGCGCCAGCGCCCCGCGCAGGCCGCCCCAAACCAGAACATGCTGATACCGCCGGTCGATCCGCAATTTGCTGCCCGCGAACACGGCGCAGAGCGGATAGACCGCAACCGCCCGCCCGGCCAGCACAAGGACGATCGCCGCCGCGGACGCACCGGCGACAAATCCCAGATGCTGATGCGCCTCGTGCCCCCCGATCAGGATGAACACCACCGAGTTCGCCAGGAACGCCGCATAGTCCCAGAACGCCAGCACATAGCCGCGGCTGCCCGCGGTGATCGAACGCATCATGCCGAAATTGCCGACCAGCAGCCCGGCGGCCAAGGACGCCAACACGCCGGACATGTGGAAATGTTCGGCCAGCAGGAACGATCCATAAGCGGCAATGGTGGTCAGCGTTATCTCGACCAGATGATCCCGCGTGCCCCAGGCGAGCGCCAGCACCGCGCCGGCCACCGCCAGCCCCGCGAGCACCCCGCCCGCCACCGTCCATGCCAGTGACGCGGCAATGGCCCCGGGCGTCACCGAGCCTCCGGCCGCGATCGCGGCAATCAGGGCAAAGCCCACGGCGGCGGCGCCGTCATTGAGCAGGCTCTCGGTCTCCACCAGCCCGCTCAGACGCTGCTCCACCTTCATCTCCCGGAACGATGCGATGACGGAGACCGGATCCGTCGCCGCGATCAGCACGCCGAACAACGCCGCCCCCATCCAGCTCCAGCCGGCCAGCACATGCATGCCGCACGCGACGATCGCCGCTGCCACCACCACGCCCGGAAACGCCAGCGCGGCGGTCAGCGGCAGGTCGCGCCGGAAGGCGGTCCATTCCAGATGCAACGCCGCCTCGAAGATCAGCGGCGGCAGAAAGATGTTGAAGATCAGATCGCGCGTCAGCGGCAGATCCACCGCGTTCGGCAGCAGCGCCAGCGTGATGCCCGCAACCACTAGGCCGGCGCTGTAGGGAATACGCAGGCGGCGCGACACAATGGCGACCAGCGACGCGGTCAGCAGGATGAGGCCGAGACCGTAGATCGAGAATCCAGGCACTGCCGCATGCGTCATGACCCGGCTATAGGGGAAATCCCACCGGCCCGCGCGGTTTCGCTAAGCCGGGCGCGCCGAAAAAGCCTGGGAGTCCCGGTTTTCCCGCATCAGCATCGCAATGCTCGGGATCTTCTCGAAGCCCAGCCCAAGCACGCGCTCGCCATCCTCATCCAGCGACACATCCTCGTATTTCGCGCTTCCCACTTTTTCCCACTTCGTCGCCTTGCGCACATCCAGCGTGACCACGGTCACCTTGAACGACAGCCGTACGATCGCGTCTTTCGGCCGTCCCGGTTTCACCAGGCTGGGACAGCCGGCAATCATGCGCCAGCCGCTGCGGGCGGCCCAGGCGGTTAGCTCGTCTTGTGTCATACGCAAGGAAGGCTTTCTTTTTTGAAAAAAAGAAACAAAAAACTTT
>CAZZYR010000379.1:0-2941 GCA_964658235.1 uncultured Acetobacteraceae bacterium
GACGCCGGCGGCGCCGCCGGCGACTTTGCGCAGGACGGCGCCGACGAGATCAAACACGCTGCGGACGAGGCCGGGCTGATCGGGCGGGCGTGGCTTGATTTGTGCCTGGGATTGCGTGAGAGCCTGGCCCCAGCCGGCGATGAAGACGGCCATGCCGGGCGCATCCACGGCCGATCCATTCAGGCCGGCGACGCGCAAGCCAGCGCGGTCAGGAATGAACATGAGCAGGTATGGCCCGCGGCCGGCCAGGCTGCCGGTGTCAGGCCGGATGGTGGCGAGCAGGCGCGCGGCACGCGCATAATCATAGGTGCCTGTCAGGAAATCGCAGTCCGTTGCGCGGGATGGCGGGGATATCCGCGATCTGCAGCGGCCACCGCGTGCGGATCAGGTTGGGTGCAACGATGCTGGCGGCTTCGGCCTGCTGAACAGTGGGGAGAAGCGTGGCGGCGCGGCAGAATTCACGGTTCCGTTCCATGTCATCCGGCCGCAGCAGAACCACGGCGGTTGGCAGTGGCGGGAGATAGGTGGCGGGCCCCGCCAGTTCCGTGGCGAACATAGCGGCCTGCGCCGGTGCGGCCGCCGCGTAAGGCGAAGACGCCGCCGGCAGGCTGCCTTCGCCTGCGCCGGGTGGCACGGCGCACGCGGCGAGCAGCAGCGTGGCCGCGCCGGCCGCCGCCATACCACGCATCGTGCCTGCGCCCGTCAGACGATTTTCAAATTGGTCGCTGCCGCCTTGCCGCGCTCCATCACCACCTCGTAGCTGACGGCCTGGCCATCATTGAGGCCGCGCAGGCCGGCGGCCTGCACAGCGGTGATGTGGACGAACACGTCCTTGCCGCCGTCGCTGGGCATGATGAAGCCGAAACCCTTGGTGGTGTTGAACCACTTGACCGTGCCGTTCGCCATGTCCGCTCTCCGTATCACCGTCCCACGATAGGGCGGCCTGGTGCCAACCGTGGCGTCAGGCAACTTGGCGGCGACCGGAAGGGCAGCGCAGCAAGGCAAGCCAAGGCGTCGATTGCACGGGTATGGGGGCAGAAAGCGGCGAGGCTGTCAAATCCGTATCGAATACGCCGGACGCGTGTGCGAGGGGCGCGGCAGCACTCTGAGGAAGTGAGTGCTAGACCACTGTTATCACTATATTTTTTGTTTGCCCCGATTGCTTTTTGTTTCATCATTCCTGGGCCGGGCGCGATGTCCGGCAGGACAGAGAAGACAAACCAAACTTCAGAAACGACCGGGATCAGCCAATGCCGCACGGCCTCCAGCAAGGCCGACACTTCAACACCCGAGGACAGCATATGCGACTTGACACGCAACTGAACGGATACCGCCTGACGACAGCCGAGATCCTTTATCACATGCCCGATCATCCTGGGCTGTTGCAGACTTACGTTTGGCAGGACCTGGATCTGGCGCCGCGCTTTCCCATGCTGCACAAATTCCTTGATTTCTGGTCCAGGCAACTGGATGGCAAGCTGCATTCGGTCCGGCTTGCGGATAGCCGGCTGGTGAGCAGCGCGGCCTGGCGGCATACGGAGCATTTGCGGTATTTGCAGTAAACCGTTGCGTCTCCCAAAATACCTAGCAACGACGGTGCGCTCAGCGCACGTGTGACACGTTTTCCCGGGACTCCGCGTGGGGTTTTGAGGGCACCCGTTCCTGGTGCTTGGCTGCCGGTGGTGCGCGACCGCCGCGTGGATACCTGGGACAAGCCCGCGCAAGGGTTCATCGGTGCTCTCGTCCGGTTTTTCTCGCTCGCGAACAGAACTCATCTGGTGCGATGACGTTTCGATGGCGGAGCTTCGGAGGGTGGCGCGGTGGGCACGATCCTGCTGGTTATTCTGATCCTGTTGCTGGTGGGCGCGTTGCCGGCCTGGCCGTACAGCGGCGGGTGGGGGTATTACCCATCCGGTGGACTGGGCTTGGTGTTGTTGGTTATCATTATCCTGCTGTTGATGGGGCGGATTTAGGCAAATCTTAATTTCGCTAATAAGGCCCAATCGTAACGCACTAAGCGCGGCCTTTCTGGACAAAAGTTTTTCGTCCTTTTTTCCAAAAAAGGACTGCTTTCTTCCCTTCAAATTGTTCCAAGCGTCCTGATGCGTGCCCGCGGCGAAATCTCCGTCTGGGACAGGACAGCCGTGGCCGGGCGCAGGCGTTCGACGATGCTGCGGACGGGGACGCGTATGCCGGGGCTGGTGAGCAGGACAGGGGATTCCTGGCCGTGCGCATCGAACAGTTCACGGAAGCGGCGCATGAAGTCGCCAAGTTTGCTGGGCGCCATGGCCAGTTGCCGTTCCTCCGCCGGGCCGACGAGGCTTTCCGCGAAGGCCTGTTCCCATTCGGGCGAGAGCACGATGAGCGGGATGGCGCCGCCGGTGCCCATGTGGCTGTCGCTGATCTGGCGGGCGAGGCGGACGCGGACGGTGGCGACGATGGCGCCGATGGCGCGCGCATTGCCGCTGCAGGCTTCATGAACGCCTTCGAGGATGGTTGGCAGGTCCCGGATGGAGACTCGTTCGGCAAGCAAAGCCTGCAGCACGCGCTGCACGCCGCCGACGGAGATGACGGACGGGATCAGGTCCGAGACGAGTTTCTGCTGTTCGCGCGGTAGCTCGTCGATCAGTTTTTGGGTTTCTGCGTAAGAGAGCAGTTCCGCCATGGTTTCACGAACGAGTTCCGTGAGGTGGGTGGCGAGTACGCTGGGCGGATCAACGACAGTGCAGCCGCGCACCATGGCTTCCTCGCGCTGGCCGGCATCAATCCACAGCGCGGGCAGGCCGAAGGCGGGCTCCGTGGTGCGTTCGCCCGGCATGGCGGGAATGCCGCCGCGCGGATCCATGGCGAGCAGGCACAAAGGGCGAAGTTCACCGCTGCCGGCCTCGATTTCCTTGATCTTGATGACGTAGGAATCCGCGCCGAGCTGGAGGTTGTCCTG
>CAZZYR010000380.1:0-2930 GCA_964658235.1 uncultured Acetobacteraceae bacterium
TGTTCCGCGCGGTGCGGCCGGACATGGTGCATGCGCATATGCCGATCAGCGGCTTTCTGGCGCGGCTGGCCGCGCGCGCGGCGGGCGTGCCGCGCGTGGCCTATACGTGCCACGGGTTTTTGTTCAATCAGCCGGGGCCCTGGTGGCGGCGAGCGGCATCACTTGCGATGGAGTGGCTGGCGGGGCGGTTGACAGATGTGTTCATGACGGTGAGCACGGAGGAGGCGGCTGATGCGAAACGGCTGCATATCCACAAACATCCTGTCGGGGTCGGCAACGGACGCGATCCGGCGATTTTTCGGCCTGATACGGGGGCGCGTGCGCGCGTGCGCGAGGCGTTTGGCGTGGCCGAGGATCGTGTGGTGATCACCGCGGTTTCGCGGCTGGTGCGGCACAAGGGCTATCCGGAGTTGCTGACGGCGATGCGCGACGTGGATGCCGAATTGTGGGTGGTGGGCGAACGGCTGCCCTCCGATCATGGCGAGGACATGGAACCGTATTTCGCCACTGCGGGACTTGGCGCGCGGCTGCGCCGGCTTGGCTACCGCTCGGACGTGGCGGCGATCCTGGCTGCGTCCGACATCTTCGTGCTGCCGAGCCATTTCGAGGGACTGCCGATGTCCATCATCGAGGCGATGCTGTGCGGGCTGCCGGTGGTTGCGACCGACATACGCGGGCCGCGCGAGCAGGTGGCGGATGGTGTGACGGGACTGCTGGTGCCGGCCGCGGAAGCGGTTGCGCTGGGCGCGGCGCTGGCCAGGCTTGCGGATGATCCTTCGTTGCGCGCGGCACTTGGCGCGGCAGGGCGGGAACGTGCCTTGGCGGTTTACACGGAAGCGGCGACGGTGTTCCGGACGTGCGTTTGTTTGTTGAGGACGTGAAGGAAGGCCTTCTTTTTTGAAAAAAAGAAGCAAAAAACTTCTGTCAGTGCTGACGCGACTCAATGAAGAAAAGTTTTTTGCTCTTTTTTTCAAAAAAGGAGTGCTTGCCTTGCCTCAAACTCAATGATCCCCAAACCGGGAAATGCTTGCGGATGACGCAGCACGTCCCGCTTGACGAAGGGCGAGCCACACTCGGTCAACAGCACATCCCAACAGGCGTGCGTTGGATTGAGAGCATCGCCGGAGGCAATTGCATGGGACAGCCATGCGGCGTGTTCGCGCTGGGCCGGTGTGCTGTCCGGATTGGCGAGCGTGCGCGCGGCAGCTAGGTGTGCATGTTTGGCAACGTCGTTGTAGGGGCATAGGACGGCCGCGGAGAGGCCGGCGCCGAGAAGCGTCTGGGTCAAGGCGATTTCGCCGTTTTCGATGACGAGATTTCGCGGCTGGACGCGCAATAGCTTGCGCCAGAACGCGGCAAAGGCAGACGCACGCAAGGCACGCGGACCAAGCCAGAGGTAATAGGTTTGCACGTGATAGCGGATGCTCCGGCTATCGGTGATGCCGTACAGGTCCGCACCGCTGGCGCGCGCAGCCTGTTCCACGCGGTGCAGGCCGCCGAGCGGCCCGACGCAGGAATCGTTCATCAGGACGAGGCTTTCAATGACGTCCCTGTTGCCAAGACGCATGATGCCGTCTTTGTAGGCGCCAAAATCGTGGCCGATGTTGCGCCGGTGCACGAAGTCACGGACGTGGGGAAGCAGGCGCTCGGCATCTCGTGCGCTGACATGTGGGGAGTTGGTGATGAACGTCACGCGGCGGCCAGCGTCGCATAGTGCCGCCACCTGAGCCACGACGTGATCCGCCACCTTGCTGCCGGCATCAAAGGATACGTAGATGGCGACATGACGGCTCGCAGCTTGCGGGTCATCGCCCGCGGTGACGGATCTGATGCTGGGCACAAAACGGAAGACCGCAGACAGTGCGTGGGCGGACAGTGCGCGCAGGATGCGGCGCGGGCCGAAGCGGAGCGGCTTGCGCGCCGGTTTAGCCGGGCGCGCCGGAGCGCTCACGGAATGGCGCCGGAGATATCCTTGCCGTTGTGGCGCTGGACTGGATTTATCCCAACGCATCGAAAATACTGCCCTGGCAATTCTTTCTCTCGATATGCGCCCGATGCCAGAGCGCATAGAACAGCAGCATCCACGCGGCCATGCCTTGGCGTTTGCCGGCCGCGGCGCGGAAGAGGGCTTCCACGTGCACCGGGTGTGCGATTTCGCGAATGCCGCGCTGGCGGGCGACGAGGTGGCCAAGGCGTTCGCTGTCCTGGGCGATCCAGGCGCCGATGGGGACCGTGAAACCTTGTTTGGGGGCGAAGGGGCGGGCGGCGGGCATGGCGCCTTCCAGCCAACGGCGGAGCAGGTATTTGCCGCGGCGGTCACGCACTTTGAGGGGATCCGGCAGGGTGAAGCCCGCTGCGGTGATGGCGGGATCGAGGAATGGGGTGCGGCCTTCCACGCCGTGGGCCATTAAACACCGGTCCAGTTTCGTGAGCAGGTCGTTTGGCAGCCAGTCCACAATGTCCGCTGCCTGGGCCTGCATCAGGCGGGTGCGGCCGGGTTGCGCGGCCTGGGTTTCGGCTGCGCGCAGCCCGTCGCGCCAGCCGGCTTGCGGGCCGTGCAGCACGTGCAGGCCATCGAAGGCGCCGCGCACGCCGGTCTGTCGCCTGCCGAGGTGATCGTCCTCGACGGCGCCGGTGAGGCGGCCGACGGCCATCCCAGTGCCGACGACCTGCTGGCGTCCGGGGCCGACGCCCCCACCGTCACCTTCGACCCGAGTAGTCATCTGGCCGCGCTGCCGTACAGCTCCGGCACCACCGGCAACCCCAACGGGGTGATGCTCACCCATCGCAACCTGGCCGCCAACGTCGCGCAGATCCGTCCGCTGCAGGGCATGCAGTCCGACGACCGCATCCTCGCGGTGCTGCCCTTCTTCCACATCTACGGCATGACCGTGCTGCTCAACGCCGCGCTGCACGCCCGAGCACGGCTG
>CAZZYR010000381.1:0-2929 GCA_964658235.1 uncultured Acetobacteraceae bacterium
CGTTCCGCTGGCCAACATCAACGGCCTGATCGACGGCAGCGGCATCCTGTTCGCGCAGGTAGCCAACAGCGGCACCATCGAATCGCATGGCGGCCTGCTGCTGCTGGCCCAACCCGTGCTGGGCAACGGCGCCATCCTCATCGATTCGGCCAGCACGCTGGAGATTGCGTCCACGCTGCCGGCCGGCCAGGTGGTCCAATTCGCCAGCCCCGGCGGCACGCTAAAACTGGACTCGCCCGCCACCTTCACCGCCACGCTCGGCAATTTCGGCGCGGGCGACACCATAGATCTGCCAGGCCAGGTGCTGACCGGCGTCGGCCTCAGCAGCGGCACCCTGGTCGCCAGCACCGCCACCCACAACTACCGCTTCGTTGGCACTGTGCCGCTCGGTGGCGAGATCTCCGCCGGCCGCGATGTCCATGGCGGCGCCACCATCGCCTTTACGCAGCAGACCGCGGGCACCGGCGGCAATTCCGGCGGCGCCCCCGCCCTGATCGCCGTCACCCAGCCGAACATGCTGTTCTGGGCCTCCCCAGCCGGCGATACCTTCCAGGGCACCGCCGCCGCGCTGCAAGGCGCTCACATCAGCAACTGGGGCCCCGCTGACAGCCTGGACATTACCGATCTTGCGCCTGCCAACGCGCATCTTGCCACCAGCCAAGGCGCCGGGCTGGACACTATCACCATCACCGCCAACGGCCATTCAACCAGCGTGGAACTCACCGGCACCTACGCCCCGAGCCTCTTCCACATCTCATCTGACGGCCACGGCGGCACCGTGCTGTCCTACGGCAATTAGGTTTGGAGAGTCCGCGACAGCCGCGAAAAGTTTCTTTGCTTCTTTTTTAAAAAAAGAAGTTTTTTTCCTTCTACTCCCGAAACCCCGGATCCACCCTATCCAGCTTCCGCAACAAAGCCGGCCACAGCAGATGATTCGCCACCGTCTGCATCCCCGCCGCCGCACTCAGCTTCTCATTCTTGTCGATCACGTCCGGATGCGTCGGGTAATCGTCGGTTCCCAAAATGCGTGTCCTCACCTGCATCGTGCACGCCCGCTCCAGGAAATACATCCGCAGGAACGCCTCGGCCACCGTCCGCCCCAGCGTCAGCGTCCCGTGGTTGCGCAACAGCATCAGGTTCTTCGTGCCCAGATCAGCCTGCAAGCGTGGCCGCTCATCATGATCCAAGGCCACGCCTTCATAATCATGATACGCCAGGTCTCCGATCACCAGCTGCGCCGTCTGGTTCAGCGGCTTCAACCCCTCGCGGCTCGTCGCCACCGCGGTGCCGTCCGGCGTGTGCACATGCATCACGCAGCCGGCATCCTCGCGCACCTCATGCACCGCTGAGTGGATGGTGAACCCCGCCGGATTGACCATGGCGCCCGATCCGTCCACCGCATGCCCGTCCATGCCCACTTTCACCAGGCTGCTCGCGGTGATTTCCTCGAACATGTAGCCATACGGGTTGATCAGGAACTGATGCTCCGGCCCCGGAATCCGCGCGGAGATATGCGTGAAGATCAGGTCGTCCCACCCGTGCAAGGCCACCAGACGATAGGCGGCGGCCAGGTCGCGCCGAATTGCCTGCTCGCCGGAAAGCTCTGACATCTGGTTCATCGCCGCCTCCTTATTCTTGCACCAACTCTACAGACATCGCCTTGACCAGCGCCAGCACCCGTCGACCCGGCCCCAGCCCCAGCCGGTTCGCTGCGTCCAGCGTCACCCGCGCCAGCAACTGGCCGCCGCCCAGTTCCAGGCTCACCAGCGCCGCATGCCCGGCCGCGTCCTCCGCCACTCCGATCACCACGCCAGCCAGCACGTTGCTGACGCTGATCAGGCGCGGCGGATCAAGCGCCAGGATCACTTCCCGCGCCGGCACCACCAGCCGCAGCCTGGTTCCCACCGGCGCATCCACCAGCGGCACCCACACAAGCTCGCCGCCGCACGCCACTGCCGTCAGCCGCCGCTCCGCCGCGTGCGACGCGATCTGCCCGCGCAGCACGCCGGCCGCATCCTCCCGCGCCGCCAACCCCCACTCAACGCCGGTGACGACTTCTCCAACCGGCCCCGCCGCCGCTACCCGGCCAGCCTGCAGCAGCACAACGGTGTCCGCCAGCCGAAGCACTTCCTCCAGCGCGTGGCTCGCATAAACGATCGGCAGCCGAAGCTCCCGTTGCAGCCGCGCGAGATACGGCAGGATCTCGGCCCGCCTTGGCTGGTCCAGCGCGGAGAGCGGCTCATCCATCAGCAGCAGCCGCGGCTGGCTCAGCAGCGCGCGCCCGATCGCGACCCGCTGCCGCTCCCCGCCGGACAGGTTCGCTGGCCGACGCTTCAGCAGCTTGGACAACCCCAGCAGCGCCACCACGTCATCGAACCGGATCGCACCTTGTCCTGCCCGGCGCAGGCCGAACCGCAAATTTCCCGCCACGCTCATATGCGGGAACAGGCGGCCTTCCTGAAACACATAGCCAATCCCGCGCTGCTCCGGCCCCAGGTTGGAAAAATCAACATTATCCAGTTCCACCCGTAGCAGGTCCGCCCGCAACAGCCCTGCAAGGGCTTGCAAGACACTTGATTTGCCCGCGCCGGACGGCCCGAACAGCGCCGTCACGCCGGGTGTTGGCGCTTCGAAACGCACCGCCAAAGTGGAGCCGGGAAAACTGTGCTCAAGAAGAACGCGGAGCGTCATGCGGGCAGTCCAGGCAAGGCAAGCAGTTCTTTTTTGAAAGAAAGAACCAAAAAACTTTTGTCCGTTGGGTCCGCGACAGCAGTGAAAAAAGTTTTTTGCTTCTTTTTTTCAAAAAAGAAGGCCTTGCTTTCTTTCATTCCCGCACCCGCCGCGGTGCCAGCCACTCCGCCACCAGCAGCCCCGCCACCGCCAGCCCCACGCTCATCAGCGCCAGCCGCGCCGCCGCAGCTTCCCCCCC